>JALZKH010000059.1 GCA_030859345.1 Acidobacteriota bacterium
GCTCAATGAAAAGACCGACTATCAAAACGCATCAAAAGTCAGATCGGAGAAAGGCTTGTTAGTTCATTGCTACGGCAAGCTCGCATTTGCTTGTTTACTTCTCTGTTTCTACTCTTGATTGGCATTAGTAATAGGTTATTAGCATAATACAAAACCAATTACCTATTACCAATTACTAATTACTTATCACAAAATTATGAAATTTGGAGTTATAGTTTTTCCCGGTTCAAATTGCGACCACGATGCTTATCACGTAATTAGTAAGCACGTCGGTCAGCCCGTCGAATTTGTTTGGCATAAGGAAACCGATCTGAGCCGTTTTGATGCAGTTATTGTTCCCGGCGGATTTTCTTACGGGGATTATTTGCGTGCCGGAGCGTTGGCGAGATTTTCGCCCGTGATGAAGGCGGTTAAAGAATTTGCGAATGATGGAAAATTTGTTTTCGGCATCTGCAACGGGTTTCAGATTCTCTGTGAAGCGGGACTTCTTCCCGGTGCTTTGATGCGAAACGCGGGACTTCATTTTGTGTGTAAGCATATTAATATCAAGGTTGAAAATAAAGATACGCCATATACAAACGAGATCGAAGCAGACAAAGTTTTGTCAATCCCGATTGCACACGCGGAGGGAAATTATGTTTGCGATGATGAAACTTTCCATCTTTTGGAAGAAAATAAGCAGATAATTTTTCGTTATTGCGATGAAAACGGCGAATTAAACTCGGAATCAAATCCAAACGGTTCGCGTTCAAACATTGCGGGAATCAGTAATCTCGACGGAAATGTCTTGGGAATGATGCCGCACCCCGAGAGAGCTTGCGAGGAATTGCTCGGTTCAAACGACGGGCGTGAGATTTTTCGTTCACTGACAAATTCAATCGCAGAACTTCAAAAGGATAAGTAATTCGGGTTTTCATTTGAGTAAACCGACGCGGTTTATGAGATCGTCGAGGCGTGGGTCTGTGCGTAAGTTGTCGAGAAACGGGTCAACTTGAAGAATTGTCATTCTCGAAGTTCGGCTTTCGTAACTTTTTTCGAGCCAGACAAATGCCTTGTCATTTTCTTTGAGTCCGGCGTATGCGATTGCCAGATTATACGCCGGAACATAACGCTCTTTAGCAAGTTCCTCTAATTCATCAAGCATTTTTAACGCTTCGCTTCGTCTGCCGGATGCAGCATAGATATGGACAAGCAAAGCCGGCACGTGCGGATCGTCATTTAATGCCCGTGCTTTCTGATAATGTGCGACAGCTTCCGCAAAAGAGCCTTTCATTTGATACGCCATACCTAATTCATAATGAGCATAGTAAAAATTTTCATCCAGTTCTAAGGTCTTTTTTAGTTGTTCGATAGCTTTATCGTAGCGGCGTGCATAAAAGTATGTATCTCCCAAATCGGCGTTGACAATCAAAGACAACGGATCAATCTCTTGTGCCAGTTTCATCTCGGCAATGGCTTTATCGAATTGCCCCGTGTATAGCAAATTTTGATTGCCATACCAGTGATGTGCGGTTGCATAATTTGGATTAAGCTCAATCGCTCTCTGAAATTCTCTGCTCGATTCCGCCGCGTTCCATTCATATGCGAAAAGTATCAGTCCGAGTGCGGTGTGTGCTTCGGCAAGTGTTTCGTCTAACGCCAAAGCTTTTTCCGCTGCCGCCTTTGCTTGCGGATAAGCTACTTTCGGCGGGCTGACGGCGAAACCCGGAAAAATCACATAAGAATCGGCAAGTCCGGCATAGGCAAGTGCATAATTCGGGTCTTTTTCTATCGCCAGATTAAAATACTCGACCGATTTCCTGAGTCCTTCATCCGTCCGCTTATTCCAGTAAAAACGACCTTTTAGATAAAGTTGATAGGCTTCAGTGTTTTCCGTATAGCTTTTCGCCACACGCTGTTTGTCCGCACCCGAAAGTCGCAATTGAAGTTTCTGCGAAACATCGCGGGCAATATCGCTTTGCAGAGCGATAAGGTCGGTTGTATCACGATTATAATCGGCTTTCCACAAAACTTTTTCCGTACTTGCATCAACTAATTCAATATGAAGCGTTAAATTATTATCAAACTGCACGATACGCCCGTTTAAGATCGCCTGCACATTTAATTCCCGCCCGATTTGCTGCGGCGGAGTGTCTTTGTCCTTATAACGAAACACCGAACTGCGTGCTTTTACCGAGAGAGTCGGTATCTGCGACAAACTTGTAATCAGCGATTCGGTCATTCCGTCCGATAAATACTCGTTATCGGCATTATTGCTTTCATTGACAAACGGCAGAACGGCGATTGATTCAATTTTTTTCGTGCTTGCCGAATCGTCGGCTAAAAACCAGTAACCGAAAACGACTGCACTAATAAGCAAAACAAACGATCCAACTGCGGCAAATAATCGGCGTTGTTTAAATTTTGAAAAAAATCCTTGTGAAATTGCGATGGTTTCCTGATTCCAATCGGCTGTTTCCATCCGCAAAATTTTTGTCACGTTTCCGGAATCAGTTAGATTATCAGGCGAATACGATTTTTCCAAATGCTTATCAAACAGCAGTTTCTCATTAAATTCATTTAAATCCGCCAGCAAACCTTTCATTGTTTGATAACGCTCGTCTTTACTTTTCTTGAGCATTTTAGAAACGACGGACTGTAAATCTTCAGGGACATTTTTTGCAAAGTTTGAAAGCGGCGGCGGCGGTTCTTTGTGCAGCAAATTTGCAAAAGTTTCCGCTATCGAATCTCCCGCAAATGGTGTTCTGCCGGCGATCAATTCATAGATTACAACGCCAAAACTGAAAATATCCGTTCCCGCATCAACTTCTTTGCCGCGTGCCTGTTCGGGCGACATATAATTGACCGTTCCCATAATAATACCTTTCGCCGTTTGATTCTGTTTGATGGTTGATTCGTCAATCTCAAATACTTCTTCCTTGATGAGTTTTGCCAGACCGAAATCAAGAATTTTCACAAATCCGTCGGGACGCACGATAATATTTTCAGGTTTGATGTCGCGGTGAATAATGTGTGCGGTGTGAGCGGCATTCAAAGCATTGGCAATTTGGATAGCAATGCTGATAATTTTCGATAGTTTCAACGGAGATTTCTCCATAATTTCACGCAAAGTTTTGCCTTCGATAAACTCACTAACGATATAATATGCTTCCGCAGTTTCGCCAATTTCATAAATGACCAAAATATTCGGATGATTCAAAGCCGAAGCAGATTTTGCCTCTTGGATAAATCGCTGCAGATTTGATTCGTCTATGGAAAATCTTTCATTTAAGATTTTGATTGCCACGCGGCGGTCAAGTTTCGTATCCTGAGCCAGATAAACCTCGCCCATTCCGCCCGCACCGATTTGTTCGATTATCTCATAATGACCGATTTGCTCGCCTTCCGATAGATAATTCTGATTGCCGATAATTGTTTCGGCAATCTGCTCAACCGCCGGGCTTTCCATAAAACTTTCGGCATCCGTAAGAGAACTGAGCAGACCTTCCACGTCCAGACGCAGCTCTTCATCTCCGCCGCAGGCATTTTCAAGAAATTTCCCGCGTTTTGACGGTTCAATTTCTCTTGCCGCGATAAATAAACCTTTTACCCTTTTCCATTGTTTGGACTTCATCGCTTATAAAGTTATTTTGTCATAAATTTAAAATTTTTGTAAGTGTTTTAAAAGCAAAAAAAGTTGTGTTACCCAAATAAATTTTGCTGCCTCTGCAAAACAATTCTAAATAAACAAAGAAAAAAATCTTTTGAGTGAGAACAATACTAATTCCGTAAATTATAAAGTTATATGATATGGAACAAACTTTCGGCGTTTCCTCACAATGATTGTCTAAATTGGCAGAGGCGGGATCGGTAAGGTATAAATAATTCACGCTGGGAATTTCATTAAGGTTGGTGAATTCCGAACAGCTCCTCAAGAGAGAAATTAAGCACGCAAAGTAAAATCAAAGAAGGTTTAATCTAATACCAAGTTTCAGTTAAAAGGTTTGTTAATGGAAAAGCTAAACTGTTGACAACAATGACTTTCTTTTACTGCTACTGCACCTGCTTAGTGCTACTGCGTATAATCTTGTACGAGTGTTTAAAATGGCAGAAAGAATTAAATGGAGGTTCTTCTTTTCCGTCATTTATTGTGATGATAAAGATTAATTATCAGTTTTCATCGAATACAAAATTGCTGCAAAGGTATCTTTTTTGTCGTCAAATTCGCCGCTTTTGGTTGAAAGTATTATATTTAACTGCTGGTTTTGTCCCTGATAATTACGGAAACCGATCCATTGATGCCTTCGCGGATTGCCTTTGTTTTCGCTCGGTGCTTCAACCCATTCGACACCTTTAATACCGCCAAGTTCGAGCCAGCGGACGTTTTCATATCTCCCGTTTTTTAATTGCTGCAAAGCCTGCGTGTGAGTTGCTTTAAGACTCGTTTCGACAGGGAAATCATCCTGCATTATGGAAACGGAACTAATTAAAAAACCTGTTTTCGGCGAACCGTAATTCAGCATTTGTTTTTGGACGGACATTTTATTCCAGCCATCCGGCACGGTGAAATTTATTCCCTGGTCATCCCATTTTATTTCCTTCCCGTTATCCAGAATTTTCTGTTGTTCATCCGTCAATTCAGGTTTTTCAACAATGTCATCGCCGTCCGAATTCTTTTCGGCAGTGTCAGTATTTTCTTTGGTTGCAGGATTGTTTGAAGTTTCGCTCACCTGCTCCTTAATTTTGTCCGTAATTCCGCAGAATGAAAGTGCAAAAAATAAAATGCCGAATGCCAGTAATGATTTCATCTCTAAATTCTCCTCGTTTGAATTAATAAAAACGCCTATATTCTCATCTTAAACCAACAAAAAAGCAAAAATCGGTTTTTATAATAATTTCAAGAGAAAGCAAAGCAGATAAATTTGATGGTTTCGCCGCAATAAAACTCATACATTCTATAAATCCGCCAGCCATAGTTCGCTTTTGCTTTGCTGAAATTTTATCCAGACAATTTCTCCTTGCGGCGAAACATTATAAAAATCGTTAATTGGAGTCATCGGACGCAAATCTGTTACTTTTTTTTCATCGCCGCCTTTACTTGAAACAATCCAGACCGATTCGCCGTCGAAATCGCTGGAATTATAGAAATAGATATGTGAATCATCGTGCGACCACCTCGGTGAGTAGCCGTTTGTTATCTTGCGACACGATTTGCCGTCAACCGGACAAATCGTAATTTCAGCTAATCTCCGGTTTCCTCCGGGAATCAGCGTTCCGGCGATAAATCTGCCGTCGTGCGACCAATGCGGATGGCGAAGCGGTAAGGTAAATTCCTTTTCCTTTCCGGTGGCGATGTCGCGGATCAACGCGGCGGCAGGTTTGCCTTTTTCCAGTTTTGTGTAAATGATTTTGGTTTCGTCGGGGCTGACATCCGCATTATTATGCGTTCCCCATTCCCAGCCCGCGGCAACTTCGGTGCTTTCGCCGCCCGTCGCTGAGATTTTGCGAAAAGAAAGCGTCGGCTGCATTTGATAAAAATAAATCGTCTGACCGTCCGCCGACCATTGCGGCATAATATTTTTCACATCCTTTCCTTTTGTAATCTGCACCAAATTTTTACCATCCGAGTCAATCATAAAAATATGCAAATCGCCGGAATTGTTAAAGCCGAAAAATGCGATTCTGCTGCCGTCGGGCGAAAAAGACGGATTGGTTATTTCCAAACGATTTTCTCTTAATTCGCGTGATTCTCCGGTTTTCGCATCGGTTACGGTTAAAATAAAACTTTTGCGTGTATTTGTGTAGATGAGTTTGCGTCCGTCGCGGGAAATATCCGGTTCGGTATCTTCGCCGGCACCGCTTAAAACGGGTTCGAGTTCTCCGCCGCCGTCAACCGAAACACGCCACAGCGTCAGACTTCCGCCACGCTGTGATGGAAAAACTATATGCTTGCCGTCCGGGATCCACACGGCAGCACCGCCGAAACTCAAATCGGAAGTCAGATGTTTTGCCTCGCCGCCCACCGCCGGAATCATCCAGTAATCGCCCATCGGACTTTTTTCGTTTTGAAAAAAAGCAATTTGAGAGCCGTCGGGCGAGAAAGCGGGCATTCGGTCGGCGAGCAACAAATCAGTCTGCGGAATGCCTTCAACCGTGCGTTGATCGCTGCCGTCTTTGTTTGCCGTCCAGATTTCGTAACCGCGTTCAAAAACCAGACTCTTGCCGTCCCAACTCCAATTCGGATTTCTTCCGCCGTTAATAATTTTTGTCGGTTCGCCGCCTTTTGAAGATACAGAGCAAATATCCGAAGTTCCTTCCGAGCGGCAGGTGTAAATAATTTCATCGCCGACGGGCGACCAACGCGGACGCTCGGCACGTTCTTCACCGAAAGTAATCTGCGTAGGTTCACCCGCGTCTAAATCTTTAATCCAAACCTGCGGTATATTGTTTGTCGTATTGATGAACGCGATGCGTTTGCCGTCCGACGAAAAACTCGGCTGAGTGTGAGAGCCGGGAAATGTTGAAATTAGACGCTGCTGCGACGGTTCGACAATAGGTTTTGTTTGAGTTTGAGGAGATTTCCAAAACGTCCTTCCAAAATCCGTAAAATAAAAAGCGGCGAAACCCGCAATTAGAAAAAACGTGGCGATTCCGGCGAAGATATAAGCGTATTTGAACAGAGAAGATTTTATTGGCGGTGAAGTGCGTTTGAGTTCAGTTTCAAATTCAAGTCGCCTCTGCAAACTTTTCAAATCAGCAAGCAGACCTTTCATCGTTTGATAACGCTCATCCTTGTTTTTGCAAAGCATTTTGGCGACAATACGCTGTAATTCATCCGGCACGCTTTCTGAAAAACGCGAAAGCGGCTGCGGCTCGGCATTTATTAAATTTGCAAAAGTCTCCGACATCGAACCGCTCGCAAACGGCGTTCTGCCCGCGATCATTTCGTAAAGCAGCACGCCGAAACTGAAAATATCTGTTCTCGCGTCAACTTTTTCGCCTTTCGCCTGTTCGGGCGACATATAATTGACCGTTCCTAAAATTGTGCCTTTCGCCGTTTGATTTTGTTTGACGGTTGATTCGTCAATCTCAAATATTTCTTCCTCGATGAGTTTTGCCAGACCGAAATCAAGAATTTTCACAAATCCGTCGGGACGCACGATAATATTTTCAGGTTTTATGTCGCGGTGAATAATGTGTGCCGTGTGAGCGGCGTTCAAAGCGTTGGCAATTTGGATAGCAATACTGATAATTTCCGATAGCTTCAAACGAGATTTCTGCATAACTTCACGCAGGGTTTTGCCTTCGATAAACTCACTTACGATATAATATGCTTCATCAGTTTCGCCAATTTCATAAATGATTAGAATATTCGGATGATTCAAAGCCGAAGCAGATTTTGCCTCGCGGATAAATCTTTGCAGATTTGATTCATCTCTGGAAAATCTTTCATTTAAGATTTTGATTGCCACGCGGCGGTCAAGTTTTGTATCCTGAGCCTGATAAACCTCACCCATTCCGCCCGCACCGATTTGTTTGATGATCTCATAATGACCGATTTGTTCGCCTTCCGACAGATAATTTTGACTACCGACAATCGTTTCGGCAATCTGCTCGACCGCCGGGCTTTCCATAAAACTTTCGGAATCAGCAAGAGACTTGAGCAGTCCTTCCACCTCCAGACGCAGCTCTTTATCTCCGCCGCAAGCATCTTCAAGAAATTCCCCGCGTTTTGCCGGTTCAATTTCTCTTGCTTCGATAAATAAGACTTTTAACCTTTTCCATTGTTCGGAGTTCATCGCTTTCAAAGTTATTTTGTCATAAATCTAAGATTTTAGTAAGTATTTTAAAAGCAAAAAAAGCTATGTTAACTCAAATAAATTTTATTGCCTTTGATTTTTTTGACATACGCTTATTTTATTTGCTATAAATCCGTAAAAAAATTAAAATTATCAACAAAATATATTCAATAATGGAGAACTTATAAGAACCCGCATCTTATAAATGATAGAGAATTTTATCGAGAGGTTTAATCGGCTATGTTAAAGAAACTTACCTATTTGCTTATAGCTTTTATTTTTATATTCGGAAATTTCATTTATACATCCGCTCAGAATAAGTCTTCGCCGGGAATATCAAAAAAAGAAGAGAATTCAGAGCAGGCTAAAGTTAAGGAATTAGAGCGTCTTGAGAAAGAAAACTTTGCAGTTTCATTAATAGATTCTCTTGCCGCAGATGCCGGAAAATATAAAGATCGCGTGGCAAGCGTTCGTATTCAGGCAAAAACTGCCGATATTATTTGGGAAAGAGATCAGGAACGGGCAAAAGCGATTTTTCTAAAGGCTTGGTCGCTTGCCGAAAAAGTCGAGAAAGAAGAACAGGAAGCAGTTGAAGAAAAAAGAAAAAAAGCCTTATCGGAAAAAGGAAATGGATTAACTTTCATACCGCCGCCGCCGAATCTACGCCGTGAGATTTTGGAACTTGTTGGACGACGCGACGGAAAATTTACCGAAGAACTGCTCGCACGTTTTCAGGATGAAAAAGAAGAAGAAATCGAGAATGCGGATAAAAAGGAAATATACGATCCGACCGATGCAAGTCAGGCGGTTAAGCAAAGATTGGGACTGGCGGCATTTCTCGTCAGAGAAGGCGAAGTAGAAAAAGCTCTGGCAATCGCCGACCCGGCACTACAAAGAGTTTCCGTCGAAGCAATCGGCTTTTTGACCGTCTTGAGAGAAAAATCCCCGCCAGCCGCAGACCTTAGATATTCTCAGCTTCTGGCAAAATCAGCGGTTGATCCGTTTTCCGATGCGACGAGCGTTTCCTTGCTTTCGTCTTATGTTTTCTCGCCGCATACGATAGTAGTGCTGACTCAGAACGGTATGATGACTATGAGATCCGGCGAGCAAACGGATGCCTCGCAAATACCGGAAAAATTGAAATCGGATTTTATGCAGGTCGCCGCTCAGATACTTCTGCGTCCGCTTCCGATACTTGCTCAAGACAATACTTCCGCCGGACGCGGCGGACTTTATTTTACGATAACTCGTCTTCTGCCGCTGTTTGAAACATATTTGCCCGACAAAGTGCCCGCATTGCAAGCCCAGCTTAACGCGGTTTTGCAGGATGTTGAACAATTAAGACGCGATCAAACGGAGAAATATGCAAAAACGGGATTCGGCGAAGATGATCCGCAGAAGCAGGAACTCGAAGATATACTGAGCGAACTGCAATCAGCAGCCGATGATAAAAAGGACATTTTGTATGCTCAAGCCGCACGCCTTGCCGCCTCAAATGATGACCTGAAAGCAAGAGATTATGCAAAGAAAATTTCCGATTCCGATTTGCAAAAAAGAGTTTTGGCATTCGTTGATTTTGTTTTAATAAAAAAGGCGATTGATAAACAGAACGTTGATTTGGCATTGGAATTGTTAGAAAAAGCAAATCTTCCCGCCTTACAGCAAATTTGGCTGACGACCGAAGTTGCCCGTCTGCTTGGCAAAAAAAGAGAATTTGAAGGACGAAGATTGTTGGAAAAAACACTCGCCGAGGCGGAAAAAACTGACAATAAAACTGCTTGGAAAGCAAACGCTTTGAGTGCGATTGCCCTAGCATTTCTTGAATTCGATGAATTACGCAGTTGGCAGATCGCTTCAAAAGTCGTCAAAGCAGCCAATACTGCTGATTTTTATGATGATAACAAATCCAAACTTTCAATAATTCTAAGCACAGGCAACAGCACTTCGATAATCACGCCGAATTCGGAAAGTTTAAACATCAGCAAATTATTTGCAAAACTTGCTCCCTTGGATATTTATCAAGCCGCCGATCTAGCCGGAAATCTAACGGACGAAAATTTGCGAGCCTTGTCAATAATTGCCGCTGCAAAAAGTCAGATGGAAAAGAAAAATACTAAAAAGTAACCGTTTATTTAAAGACTGATTTTTTTTATAAAGATCAGTCTTTAAATTCGATTTATCCAAGCTGTAAGCTCAGCCAACTGCTTACATCCTGCAAACTTTCCGGCGAGATTTCGTGAGCCATTTCGTATTCCTTATATTCCAATTTTACCGGCAAACGCGATAAAATCTCCTTCGTCGCCCGCCCGTTTTCTATCGGTAAAACCTGATCGAGAGTTCCGTGTGTAACCAGGATCGGAAAATCTTTTAACTTATCAATGTTTTCCTCAACGACCATTTCATTCGCCGCCCGTCCGCTCATTGCGACGACTCCGGCAAACTTTTCCGGCTCGGAAAACATAGCACTCAAACTCATCATTGAACCCTGACTGAATCCGCACAGGAAAACTCGGTTTTCATCCAGTTCGTGTTCGGCAACAACTTCATCAACAAATTCGAGAATCAATTTCAAACTTTCCTCAAATTGTTTGGCATTAAATCCGATTTCCTGCCCGGGATTGAAATAAATCTCAAACCACGCACGACCACCAAAAGGCAATGCAAAAGGTGCTTGCACACTCGCAGTAAAAAAATGTTCATCCATAAAAGAAGCAAGCCCGAAAAGATCATTCTCATCCGCCCCGAATCCGTGAAGCAAAAGCAGAAGCGGCGATTTTTCATTATTAGTTTTTGTCGGTTCTTTATAACGATATTTTAAGTTCATAAATAATTTGGTCAAAAATTTGTTTATTCAAAAACTAATATGTTTTATAATAATTAAGTAATCGTGCAGAAATAGTTTAGACTATCAAGCGAGATGGGTAAAATAAAAGTAATCGAACTAACGAAAAAACAATGCGAAGCCTTGGAAAACGGTTATCGCCATGGCACGACACATAGTT
>JALZKH010000060.1 GCA_030859345.1 Acidobacteriota bacterium
AACTATGTGTCGTGCCATGGCGATAACCGTTTTCCAAGGCTTCGCATTGTTTTTTCGTTAGTTCGATTACTTTTATTTTACCCATCTCGCTTGATAGTCTAAACTATTTCTGCACGATTACTTAATATATGTAATTTATTGTTGATCTTATACGATTTGGACATAAAACCAGACGATTTGAGTTTAATAAAAAGAGACTTGAGATCTTATATAAAAGATATTTTTTCTACTTTCAAAAGAGTAATCCAATAAAAAACTTGAATCAATAATGAAGAAATTCTTATATTTAATGCAAATATTTTCGATCAATCTTTCTGACTTTCAATTTTTTGACGGGCATTTTGTGCAAAATCTTTTAACATTACGGCGATATTTCTGGACATTTCGTTACTGATCAGATTTTCTCCGACCAATCCTGCCAATAAATGAAAATCCGAAGCAGAATTACGGTTTAAGACGGCACTTTGTGAAATTTGCACAAGCGTTTTATTTTCACTTTTTGGCATAAAGTCGGCGGAATAACGCATCAGATTATATTTTTCACCTTCAGCCGGAGACCATTCAATTTGATCTGCACTGTTTTCCGTTTCAATAACTGAGAAATTTTCCGTAAAAGAACCGACGAGCGGAACATCCACACGAATTTTCCAATGAATCACATTTTTTGAATCTCTACGAATGCTTTCGACGTGAGGCATTAAATCTATGAAATTTCCTATGTCGGAAAAAAAATCGTAAACTTTTTCGAGGTTCGCATTTATCTCAATCGGTTCGGTGTGGCTTGCTTTAATTGTGAACATATAGCTTTAAAAAGTTCGGTTAAAAATAATTGCATTCAGAAATTGTTGAGTGTTTGCACGGAAAATTCCGCGGAAAAATATGTCATCGGCAAACATAATCGTGTGTCCTCTACCTCGCGGTTCGTCAATTAAATATGCCGTTCCTTTGAGTAGTCTTTCCGTATTTCCTTCCCAGACAAAGCCCGAAATTGTCAGAGGCTTTTTCGGATTGGCATCGAAAACAAGTGCGTTTGTGCCTTCTTTTGAATAGCGGAAAAAGTATCCCGACGCAAGTAAAACAGGCATTTCATTTGAATTCATTCCATAATTTAAATATGTTGTGCGGTCAACCGTAGCACGCATTATAGCTCCGGGAATGCCTTCGGGAACTTTATTCATATTTGCCGAAGGCGAAACAATCGGCGGTAAGATCGGAATGTCTGTAGCTTTGTCGGGCTTTGGAGTTTCTTTCGGAACTGGTTTAGCTGTTAAATCTTCCTCTTTTTCCTCTTTTTCATCTTTGGATTTTTCATCTTCGGATTTCGCCTTATCAGTATCTTGACCGCTTCCGACCAAAACGGAACTGGTTAAACCGACATCTTTCAATGTCGCAAATACCGATGCACCACGCAAAGTTACTAAAGTTCCGCCGGCTGAAATCCAATCTTTTAATGAATCAATTCCACTTTTCTCAAATTGTTGAAAATATCCGCTCGCCGAACCATCCGGCATAATCAAAACATTATAATCCTTCAAACCTCCGCTGCGTATCGTTCTTATAGTCATCGGTGAAAATTCGATGCCGTATTTATCCAACATCCACCAAAGCGAACCATAACTTGTCTGAGAAACCGGTTCATCGGCGACCATTGCGATTTTCGGAGCAGACATTTGGTAAATATTTTCTCCGCCGACACCCGTATCGCCTGATTCGTTATAACTGGTATTAACTGCAACCACATTTACTCCCAACTCACGAGAAAGACGTGAAATTGCTTCGTGGACCGAATCGGGATTTCGTGTAACACGCACAACAAAAGCTCCAGCAGCCCAATTTCTTCCCGCCGCATTCAAAGTTCTTGTCGCTACGCCGACGCGAAATTCTTCTTTCATTAAACGTAAAGCCAAAACTGCCGCGTGATCGGTTTCGTAAGGAATCACATAAGCAATTCTAGCTCTCGCAGGAGTTCTGACGGATTTTACATTTGCAAGATAATCGTCCGAAACCATAGTTAAATTTCCACCGCCCGTATCTTCCGTCCAATAAGCATCAATGCCGAAAGCAAGCGGTAGATTCCAAGCCGTGATGTCATAAAATCCGTAACCTTCGCGGTCAGCCGAAGATATTCCACGCACCTGATTCCGTTGAAAGCGTTTCATATTATCCGCCACAAAATCGGGGTCTTGCGGTGTGTCCTGTTCCATCAAAGCCTTGATCCAAGTTCTTTGCGGTTGATTCAAATCAATGATGTAAGAACCGGCAGGAAAAGTTTTCGACTCGGCTGGAGCATCTTTCTGCATATAACTATGGGCGGAACGCGAAGTAAATGAAGTATCTGCAACTTTAATTTCAACCTTTGCATTCCTCAAAATCTCGACAATTTCCGCCGCTTTTATACGATCAGTGTCGGAAAGTATGACGATGCGTTTCATTTTCTCACGGCTTGCTTCCGCCAGACTTTTTTGACGAAATTCGTAATAATCATTTAAACGTGCCTGACGATTTGCCGCCGTTGTTTCAAGTGTTGTCATCGAAGCGACATAATGTTTTGCAATAGCAGAACGAAGTGTGGCAATCGTTCCGTCATCTCGTCTGTAACGCAAACCCTTAAATCCGCCTCCGTCAGTTTCATAGGTCATTCCTATCGCACCATTTAGTGCAGGAAATGTATCCCAGTATCCCGGATAAAACAGATCAAAAATATCACGCACATAATAAGTCCAATCGTTTTCATCAAAGGCTTTAGCATTTGCCCGACCATAAATATCGAGCCATTTGTTTGTTGCGGGCTGCGGCAGATTCGGATTTATCGGTAAAGCGGCGGGTGGGAAAAAGAACTGCGAAGGCTGTCCGTGATGATCAACCGCAACCTGCGGATTCCATTCCATAAAAGCCTTCTGCATATTTTTTGTTTCTTTCTGTGTTGTCGCTACATTATCCCGGTTTAGATCAAACCGATAATGATTATATCTGCCCCAGATTGACCAGGGTTCACGGTGTTCAAACGAAGCAGGATTTGGATCACCAATCGCCACCGAATTATACCAGGTTACAAATCTCTCGTGTCCGTCGGGATTTTCGCCCGTAATTATTAAAACAACGGTATTTTTCAAAATATCCAAAGTCGCGGGTTCATTCGAGGCGGCAAGCTGATAAACAACTTGCATCATCGTTTCAAAGGAAGCTGATTCGTTCCCGTGAATGGTATAAGCCATCCAGGCAATTGCCGGATTATTCGCCGCAATCGAACTCGCCTGACTTGAATTAGTTATTCGCGGATCAGCCAGTTTTGCATTATTCGCCTTTATTTCATCAAGCCGCCGCATATTTTCGGGCATAGAAATCGCCACAATATGCTGCATCCGATTTTCATTGGTCAAGCCGATGTCAAAAATCTTCACACGATCAGGAGCGGTTTTTTCAATCGCATTGATAACCATTTCCATCTGTGCATAAGTCGTGTGCTGTTTCCCGATATCAAACCGCAAAATGGATTGCGGACGCGGGACTTCCGGGCGATAATTACCTCGTGCGTAAAAATCGAATTCTTTCTCGTTTTGAGCGAAAACTGCAAAACTTAAACAAAAGACAAAAAACGTAGCAAGCAAAAAACTCTTTAGATTCATCTGATTTATTGACCTGTAAAATTGTATTATTTGAAGAACTTTATAAGATATTAAACTTAAATTACTCAAACGTAAAACATTATGGAAAATTTTTCTGCCGAAACCTGTAAAAACTGTGGTTCTGTAAAATATAAAATTTGGGAAGAATTAAATGATGATGAAAAATACATTGTTGAAAGACTGCCTGATAATTATAAATTTACACCTGAACAAACAAAAAAGCATCGCTTTTGTGAACGATGCTTTTATAGACTAAAAGTCAAAGATGTAGAAACTATTTGAAATACTAATTTTTCACTTTAAGCACCCAAGCAGGATTGTTCTGTTTTAGAATTTTCATAACTATAAATACGTATTTACTTAGCCTTTTCCATTTCATCGGAAAGACGCTTAGAAATTCCGCCTGCCAGATTTTCCGCCAGATTGCCCCACGAGGTTGTTTCCCCGGCAGTTATAACCGTTCCGCTTTTATTATCGTAAATGCGGTAAACATAGCGATGCGTAATCCAGGATAGCGAAACATAACCGATTTCAATCAGTAAATCCGCATCCTCTTTATAGCGGACGATATTAAGATTTAAAGCCTGCCAATCTTTTCTTTTTAGCAATTCTTTTTCCAATGCCTGCCGGGAAGGGTGGAGTGAAGACTTTTTGATGGCGATGGTTTTGGCATTTCGGAGTGCTTCTTTTGGTTCTAAAACAATTCTCGAATTATCGTTTAATGAAGTTTGATAAACAGGCGTGATGGTTATCGAAGGAGTTTTGTTGAATGAGTAATCATCCGAGTCGGAATAATTATTTTCATCCGTATTTTCTTTACCCGCATTCATCATTATTTCGATTACGTCATCGGCAACGCCGGATTTTTTAAGTTCGATCAGGGCTTCCGCCGTTGTATCAAAATTTCCTTGCGAATCTTTAATTTTGCGGACAATTAAATCCTTGCTCAAACCCGCACGACTCATCAAAATAATTTCTTTGTTGGTTAAAATCTCCGTCTGTGCAAAAACCGTCAAACTAAAAAAAATTGTCAGCAAAAATGTTAAAAATATTCTCATAATTTTATTTTTTCAACTTTTATTTTAAAAATGCTGATTATGAGTTAAACAAATATTAAATTTTAATTTACAAATGATTGTTATACTTTTTGAAGGTATCACAATCAATTTTCAATTATTTTTTCAAAAGATGAGCGAATATTTATTCGATGAAAGGTAAGTTTTTCTAACAGATCATTGATCGAGGCGGTTTTCATACGGTTTGCAATTATTTCCAAAGTGTTTCGTTTGGCAATCGGCAGACTTGTCGAGCGTCCGACGGTCAAACGTAAATTATGGTCGAGTTCGCTGATAAATTTATATCCGTTAAATAAATTTTCAAAGTGTTCGGTTTGCAGCGAATTGTTTTCGTGGAGTTTTTGTAATGTAAAGGCGGTTGAACGATTTTTGCTGCTATCGGGAAAATTATCACGCAGTTGAAGAAAACGAACAGCAAAATAAACATCCTGCAAACCGCCTTCGCCGAATTTTATGTCTATTTCTTTGCCTTTTTTCCCGGAAGTTTTAGTTTGTTCAAGCATTTTTCGAATTTTGCGGGTTTCGTCTTTCAAATTTTCCTTCTCGTATTCCAAAGCGTTTTGATGGATGATTTTTCTACTTAGATTTTCGGCTGATTTTGCCAAATCCAAATCTCCGGCAACGCCGCGAATTTTTACATAAGCAAGCCATTCCCAAACAGCCGAACGGTTTTCCAGATAATTCAGCAAAGCATTTTTGCCGATTGAAGTTGCACCGTTTTTTCCGTCGGGACGCAGACGCAAATCAACCCGATAAAGTGAACCGTCGCGGGTTAAACTGGAAAGCGTCGTAACAAAAATTTCAGCCGCTTTGGCATAAAATTCAGCATGTGTTTTGTTTGCCGTCGGCGTAGGTTTTTCATCATCGTAGATTAAAATCAGATCCAAATCCGAACCGTAATCCATTCCGCCGCCGCCGAGTTTTCCCAAACCCAAAACTGCAAAAGGGAAGTCTTGAATGACAATTCCAAAATCGCTTTCAAGTTTATTTTTGGTAATTAAAACTGCTGTTTTGATACTAGCTTCCGCTAAACTTGTTTGCATTTGTTTGGCTTTATAAAAATCAATTTTTTCAAAAATTTCATAAGTTGCAATTTCCAAAATAGAGCGTGACCAAGCCTTTCTCAAAACGGATAAATTTTGTGCAAAAGTCCCGGTTTTGTTTTGTTTTGAATTTAAAAATCCAAAATAATCACTTTCTGTAAATTCATTCTCAAAATCGGGCAGATTTTTTACAAACTGTGGATTCGCCGTGAGCATCTCCGAAAACGGGGGAGAAATTTCGGAAATAATTTTAAGCGTAGAAAGCTTTTCGTCGTAAACTTTATTTTCTTCTTCGGATTTATTAATCGAAGCCAGCAGAGGTTTTAGATCATTTTCATTTGAAGACCGTTGATCAAAACTTTTACGAATTTTTTTGTCATCTGTTTCTTTATCCGTAGTAAATGATTCACCGAAAATTTTTGTAAAAATCCGATTCACATTTCCCGTATGTTTTTCCAACTCCAGATCAAAACCCGCAATTTCAAAAATACCCATTCTTTTGGCAATTAACAGTTTCTTATCCAAATTATCAGGCAGCAGATGCGTCTGCAAACCGTTTTCCATTTGGAGGCGGTGTTCAAGCCTCCGCAAGAAATCATAAGCCTCATATAATTGTGTTAATTCCAATTCTGACAATAGTTTGCGGTCGGCAAGCCGCGATAAACTGATTAATGTATGCGGCGAGCGTAACCATTTATCTTTACCGCCATAAGCTAATTGCAGGGCTTGAGCAATAAATTCGATTTCGCGGATTCCGCCTTTGCCGAGTTTTACATCAAAACCGTTTTTTGCAATTTTTTCCAGGTCAATCTGCTGTTTTGAACGACGGACATTTTTAAAGGCATTTTCGACTGTTTCTTCAATTGAAAAAACATTTGCCGAAACATTTTGGATAAACCTTTGAAAAACCTCCGAATCTCCGGCTGACGCACGAGAGCGAATCAAAACTTGCTTTTCCCACATACGGGCGGAAATTTTATAATAATTTTCCGCTTCTTTCTGCGAAATTGCCAAAGCTCCGACACGACCGTGAGGGCGAAGACGCAGATCAACCCTGTATGCCGCACCTTCACCTATTTGTTTACCGATAGTTTTTGTTACGAATTCGGCTAATTTTATAAAATACACGCGGTTCGTCGTCGCCCCGCGTGTGCCTTGCCCGGAGGTTGTTCCGTCTTTTGAATAAATAAAAAGCAAATCAATATCGGATGAATAATTCAGTTCCTTTGAGCCGAGTTTGCCGAGTGCGACAATGCAGAATTTTGCCCGCACTGCTTTATTTTTCTCATCCACTTCCAGAGGAATTCCGTAGCGATTGTCTAATTCCTGTTGAGAAATTTGCAATGAATATTCCAGAATTGCATCTGCCAGATTTGAAATTTCTTCGGTAATTTCGGCGATTGTGCCTAAGTTTCTTATATCTCTCAGATAAATTCTGATAAGTTCACGCCAGCGAAAACGTGAAAGCATTATTCCCGGTTCAACTTGAGAATTCGTCAATGCAAAACGGGCTAGGGATTCGAGCAATTCCTCTTTTTCGCGGACGCTTGAAGAAATTCTCTGTCGGTTGAGCCACGAAATATATTTCGGGTTTTGCAATATTGTTGCGGCTAAATGAGGACTAAATGAGGAAATCGTCAAAACGTCAGAAAGCAAACCCTGATTTTTTTCGAGTTTTTTTGTTTCGAATGGTGAGCTTTGATTAAGTTTTTCATAAAAACGCATTGCTCCAACGCTGTCGGGCAAATCTTCAATAAATTTCTCGATTATTTTGTTTTTCATTGGCGGAAACGTCTTGGATTGATTTCGTATTTTTTGATTTTATAACCGATAATTCTTTCAGTCGAATTAAGCATTTCGGATGCTTTCGCAACATTTCCATTTGTGGTCTTGAGTGCGTCCTGAATCAAATCTTGTTCAAATGCTTCGACGGCGGAAGCGAGCGACATATCGGTTACAGTTCCCGTAACTTCTGCAGTTTGCAAGGTCGGCGGAAGATGATGCCCGTGAATAACATTTGAATCGCAGACCAAGACTGCCCGTTCGATTGTGTTTTCCAGTTCGCGGACATTTCCCGGATAATGATAACTCGTCAGCATATCAATTGCGGGTGTTGAAATTCGGCGAATTCTTTTATTATGTTCGATTTCATATTTTTCAACAAAATGCTCGGCAAGAAGAAGAATATCCGATTTTCTAATGCGGAGCGGCGGCAGGAAAATTGTGAAAACATTAAGCCGATAAAACAAATCTTCACGAAAATTTCCGTTTTTAATTTCTTCTTCAAGATTTTTATTTGTCGCCGTGATCAGACGGACATTTATACTTAATGTTTCCGTGCCGCCCAGTCGCTCGAATTTGCGTTCCTGCAAAACACGCAGTAATTTAACTTGCGTCTGCGGAGGCAAATCGCCGATCTCATCCAGAAAAAGAGTCCCGCCGTCCGCCATTTCAAATCGTCCGATTTTTCTTTTGTCAGCACCCGTGAACGCACCTTTTTCGTAGCCGAATAACTCGGACTCAATTAAAGTTTCAGGTAAAGCAGCACAATTTACAACGACAAAAGGTTTTTTTGAACGCAGTGAATTATAATGAATCGAATGTGCAATAAGTTCTTTTCCCGTTCCGCTTTCGCCCCGCAAAAGAACAGTTGCATTTGATCGTGCAACCTGCGTAACCTGTTCATAAACCTGACGCATCTCACTCGAATTTCCAATTATATTTGAAAAATCATATTTTTCCTTTAGTTCTTTTTTAAGATTAGTATTTTCTTCCAGAAGTTTTTGCCTCACTTCAGCAACGGCATAATCAATCCGCAAAGTTTGAGCAATCATTGAAGCGATAAGTGAAAATAATGATTGATTATATTCGAGTTTGAAGTTTTTTTGATAATCGAATTCAACCACCAGAAGTCCCAGGCATTTATTTCTAAACAAAATCGGCAGACATAATAGACTGCTTTCAAAATCCGTGTTTTGCAAAAAAATTAAAGTTTTTTCTTCGCTTAATTTTGTAATAAATTGAGATTCTTTGTTTAAAAATATTTGCTTAAAAATAGTTTTATCAATTCTTTCTACAAGTCTGCGAAATTCGACTATTTCTAAACCGTGAAAAGCAATAGGACTAAGTTTTTCGCTTTCTTCATCAAACAACAAAATAAAACTTCGCCCGACATTAAATTGATTTTTCAAGTCTTCAAGAAGAGAATTCAAGTTCGTTCTAAGGCTATTGGTTTCAAGCAAAATCCTATTTAAGACTGATAATTGTAAAAATACGGAATTGTTCATTTATTACAAAATTGTAGGAAGATTAGATTTGAAATTTGATTATAAGCAAAAATATAATTTAATTCTACACAAGATTTTAGAATTATAAAATCAACTTACAAAATTGTAGAATAATTAATTTAATTCTACAAAAATGTAAGAATATTTATCCAAATTTAAATCAAATAAATTCATAAAATTCTCTATTTTCTATTATTTCAACAGTTATAATTTAAGGCACAATTTTTGCGGTAATATAAAATAGCAAAATTATTATATTTTGCAATAAACCGCTAAATAAAAATGCTGATATTAAGAATTATTTGATATGTTCTGCATAGATATTTTAATGACAGTTCTGATGTCAGCATTTTTATTTAGCGGTTTATCGTATTTTAAAATCATTAATCCTTGTAATTATGTCAATTTTAATTTGTAGGATAAAATTTATGTGTGATTAAAAGATTTGAATTTCAAATAGATAAAAAATTTCACAAAAAACGCCTCGATGAATTTTTGTTTAATGAATTCAAGTCATTAAGCAAAGCCTATATCCGCCGTGCAGTTAAAGAAAAAAATTGTGAAATAAACGGATATATTGCAAATACGGGAATAACTCTCAAAAGCAATGATTATATTGAAATACAAATTGATATAAATCAGGAAATCGGAATGAAAGCGGAGAAAATGCCGCTTGATATTATTTTTGAAGATCGGGAAATAATCGTTATAAACAAACCTTTCGGAATGCTCGTTCACCCGACGAATTATGAGCGAAACGGCACACTGTTAAATGGGCTGACATATTATTTAAATTCCAATTCAGCGAACAATTTTTTTATTCGTCCACACTTGATCCATCGGCTTGACCGGGAAACCTCCGGCTTGATTTTGATTGCCAAGAATTCAAAAGCATCCGGCATTCTGTGCAGTCATTTTAAGCGAAAATTATTTGAGAAAAAATATCTCGCTTTGGTCGAAGGCGTAATTGAAAATGATTCAGGTGAAATAAATGCCTCAATCGGAAGGGATGAAAGCCAAAGACGTTGGAAAGTGATTGATGGAGAAAAAATCTCACAAACAAAATTCAAAGTTCTCAAAAGATTTTCTGAAATGACTTTGCTCGAATTGGAACCGGTTACAGGTAGAACAAATCAATTGCGAATTCATTGCGATTTTATCGGACATCCGATTCTAGGTGATGAAATGCACACTACAAATAAATTTTCAAGACTTTGTCTTCACGCTTCAAAATTAAGTTTTTGGCATCCGAACGGCGGTCAGCGTTTGGAGTTTGAATCTCTTATTTCGTTTGATCCAAAATAGAAATAATTAGTAAAGGACTGCCGCTTCCGTGGCAGATACGATAATATTATTCCAACTAAAACTGTGAAAATCTTTATGTTTCTATAAATTTTTATTTTTAATTTCTCCTGCCGAATAATTTTCCAGGCAGTTTTGACACAAACAATCTGTAAATTCCGATTTCAGTTCTTTTCTCGTATCTTCACTAAGTTTCACCTTAAAACACCAACAGCCATTGATAGTTGCACCGCAGATAAATTCCTTGCCGCACGATTCGCAAACGGACATATCTTTATATTTTTCGGAAATAAAACCGGGTGCTTTTTTTATTTTCATCCCTTTACCTTTGATAAACGATTTTACCACCAACAATCGTAGCGACAGTTCCGCCGGTAAATTTCCACCCGTCAAATGGAGAATTTTTCGATTTGGATTTTGAATCACTTGCATTATAAGTCCATTCCAGATCAGGATCAATAATCGTTACATCTGCAATCGAGCCTTTCATTAAAGTTCCGCGATTTTTTAAATTAAAAATCTTAGCGGGGTTTGATGAACACAATTTTACGAGTTGTTCCAGATTAATAATTCCTTTGTGAACCAATTCATTAAATGCCAAACCAACCGCCGTTTCAAGTCCCGTAATCCCAAACGGTGCGGCATCGTATTCGAGAGCTTTTTCGTCTTGGTGATGCGGTGCGTGGTCGGTAGCAATCGCATCAATCGTGCCGTCTTTTATTCCTTCGATGACGGCTTCGAGATGTTCCTGCGAACGCAGCGGCGGAGCCATTTTTGTATTTGTGTCGTAACCTTCAACCGCTTTATCTGTCAAAGTAAAATGATGCGGCGTAACTTCACAGGTTACATTTATCCCTCCATTTTTTGCCCGCCGAACCGCTTCAATTGCTCCCGCAGTCGAAATGTGTGCAATATGTATATGCGAACCCGTTTCCTTCGCAAGTAAAATATCTCTGACAACATCAATATCTTCAGCAAGTGCGGGCATTCCTTTCAAACCGAGCAGAAGCGACATTTTTCCTTCGTGCATTACGCCGCCCGATGAAAGCGATTTGTCTTCGCAATGGTCAATCACGGGCAGATCAAAATCCTTCGCATATTCCATCGCCCGCCGCATCATTCCGGCAGTCGGCACAGGTCGCCCGTCATCCGAAACGGCAACCGCACCCGCCGCTTTCATCTCCCCCATTTCCGCCAATTGCTCACCGTGCGAAGATTTCGTAATTGCCCCAATCGGAAAAACATTCGCCAGCCCCGCCGTCTTTCCTTGCTCGATCATAAACCGCGTGATCGCCGCATTATCATTAATTGGCTTAGTATTCGGCATCGGACAAACGCTCGTCCAACCGCCCGCTACCGCCGCCGCACAACCCGATGCAATAGTTTCCTTATGCTCCTGCCCCGGCTCACGCAAATGCACGTGCAAATCAATAAATCCCGGAGCGACCAAAAGACCGCTCGCATCAAAAACTTCCGCATCTTCGGGAAAATCTTCATTTTGCCTCAACCAGGCGGAAACCTTTCCGTCCTCGATCAAAACATTCATTCCCGTATTTTCTTTTCCGGTCGGGTCAATCAAATGACCGTTTTTTATTAATAATTTCATTAAATTTATAATCCTTTCGGATGGTTAGACAACCAATCTTTATATTTATCTTTGTATTTATCCCTGAGATTTGAATTTTCTAAAATAATATCCGCTCCGCCATCATAAGGATGATAAACGAAATTTTTCTCAATCGAAAAGAGGATTATATTTTCTATTTCCTCATCGGCTATTAATCGAAATAAATTGTTGAGGGAATTTTCGCAAAATTTAATTTCATCATAAAACACATTCCAAAAATAACTTTCTTCATCACTCTCATCTGAAACATTAATGCTCATCCAAAAGTTTTCTTGAAAACCTAAATTTACAAATTGATTGTTTTTCTCAATGAACTTTTCATTTAAACCATAGCCAAACGAAACCAAAATTAGTGAATGATTTTCTTCCATTAAATCAGATAAAATTAAAATATGTCTTTTGAGAATTTCTGCATATTCACTTTCATTATCGGGATACTGTTTTGATTCGGGCAAGGTGTGAATTCTAAACCAACGCTCATTGAATTGGTTTTTGAGTTCGTGTGCTATTGGAAGGAAATTTGGAATAAGTTCATTCCAATATTTTGTGAGGGTTTCCTTAGTCATTAGCTTCCTTCAAACGCATCAATAATATCTTGCGGTGTTTCATCAAAGTTATCGGCGATCCAGATTTTGCCATCATCCATTCCAAACCAATCTTCTTCATCTTTGACGGGCGTAACTTTGGCAACGGGTTTGCCGTTTTGTTCGATGATCGTTTCTTCGCCTTCCAAAACTTTACGCAAAATCTCCGCCCAGTTTTTTTCGGCGTTTTGTATTGTCATTTGCGACATATCTTTTTAAAACTCCTTAGATTACATTTTAACCGAAAAATCATTTTCCGACGAATTCTGCTGTAAGATACAAGTTACTCAGATGCTTTTCCACCAGTTGCTAAATATAAAACTGCCATACGAACAGCAACACCGTATTTTACCTGATCTAAAATCTGCGAACGCGAACTGTCGGCAACGTCGGAGGCGATTTCGATTCCGCGATTCATTGGTCCCGGATGGAGAACAATCGCATCTTTTTTGGCGAGTGCGAGGCGTTCTTGTGTCAAACCGTAATGAATCGCATATTCGCTTAGAGTCGGGAAAAATGCGGAATCTTGCCGTTCTTTTTGGATACGCAGAATCATTACAACATCGGAATCTTCGATGGCTTCTTCGATATTAGGGGTTACGGTTAGACCTTCTTCAACCAGATAGGAAAAATCATTTGGAACAAGCGTTTTCGGTCCGGCAACTCGAACTGTCGCACCGAGTTTTGTTAATAATTGAATGTTTGAACGGGCGACTCTTGAATGTAAAATGTCGCCGAGAATCGCAACTTTCAATCCGTTAATTTCCTTTTTCTGTTCACGAATCGTCATTGCATCAAGTAAGGCTTGGGTTGGATGTTCATTTGTTCCATCGCCTGCATTAACGATTGCCGCACGGCTGATTTTGGCGAGTTGATGGGGAACTCCGGCACTTCCGTGACGGACGACAATGCAATCGGGCGACATTGCATCTAAAGTTAAAGCCGTGTCAACTAAAGTTTCGCCTTTGGAAACACTTGAGGTCGAAATACTGACATTGACGGCATCAGCGGAAAGACGTTTGGCGGCGAGTTCAAAAGATGTTCGAGTTCGCGTCGAAGCCTCGAAAAAAAGATTGATGATAGTTTTCCCGCGAAGCGTCGGTACTTTTTTGATCTCGCGTTCGGAAACTTCGCGGAAATTCTCCGCCGTCCGCAAAATTCCAAGAATTTCTTCGGCGGACAAATCTCTGATTCCAAGTAAATCTCTGCGATGAAATGGTTTTTCCATATTTTGATCTATAAAAAAAGCAAGGTATCTAAACCTTGCTTTAAAAAATTATTCATCAGGTAAAGTGTAAATCCCGACGGCTTCTTTATCATCAAATTCTTTGAGCATCACTTTAATTATCTCACTTTTTGATGTCGGAGCGGTTTTGCCGATAAAGTCTGCTTGAATCGGTAATTCGCGGTGTTCGTGTCCGCGGTCAATTAAAACGGCGAGTTTGACTTTATTCGGTCTGCCGAAATCCATTAATTGATCGAGTGCGGCACGAATAGTTCTGCCGGTGTATAAAACATCGTCAACTAAAATAATGTTTTTACCGTCAATATCAACATCCAATTCGGTTTTGTTAACAATCGGATTTGCTCCGACGGTTGAAAGGTCATCACGATAAAGCGTGATGTCAATAATTCCAAAAAACGGTTTGATACCTTCGAGTTTTTCAATTTTCCTGAGAAGCGTTTCGGCAAGCGGAACACCGCGTCGCCTGATACCGACCAGATATAGATTTTCCGCACCTTGATTTTCTTCAACAATCTCCGATGCCAGCCTAAACATAGCACGATTTATTCTCGCACTATCCATTATAATTGCTTTTTCTACAAAATTAATTTCATCTGCCATATATTTAGCGAAAATCGTAGCAAAATTAGGTTCAGAGTTCAAAGTTCCTAAGTTTAAAGTTTTATATTTTATTGATTTTAGAATAAAATGAATTTGCAAAAGTTTGGAGAATAATTATGGCACTTACGCAAAAGTATCCTGTTTTTACAAAGGAGAATTATCTGGATTTTGAAAGAAATCAGGACAATCGGCACGAATTTCTTGACGGAAATGTTTATGCAATGGCTGGCGAAAGCCAAAAACATAGTAAAATTTGTTATAACTTGTCGGGAATAACATATAATAAATTACGTGGTAAAAATTGCAATGGTTTTTCACCAAATATGAAGATTGCCACAAATGATAAAGGTTTGTTTGCATATCCCGATTTGGCTGTTGTTTGCGGCGAAACCGAAACACTTGATAATCGCAAAGATATAATTACGAATCCGACTGTAATTTTTGAGGTTTTATCGCCTTCAACGGCAAATTATGATCGCGGTGAAAAATTTCTGCGTTACACAAATTATATTGAATCGCTAAATGATTATATTTTGATTTCGCAGGACGAACCACTCGTCGAACATTTTACCAGACAGGAAAACGGCGGCTGGGAAAATGTCGAAATCAAAGGGCTTGATGCAATTTTAGAAATTACCTCGATTGAATGTGAAATTTCGCTTTCCGAACTATACGAACAGATAGACTTTTCTTCATAGATGTCAATTTATCAAAGCATAATTCGCTCGATACTCTTTCGTTTTGAATCGGAAAAGGCTCACAATTTTGGAATTAATTCATTAAAATGCGGACTAAATTCACAATTTGCTCAAAATCTCGCATATAAAAAATTTGCTTGTGAAGAATTCGGGGAATTGGAAAGATTTGGTTTGAAATTTAATAACCCACTTGGAATTGCGGCGGGATTTGATAAAAATGGGATTGTTGTCAATCAACTTGCTTCAATTGGATTTGGATTTGTGGAAGTCGGAACGGTTACATATGAACCGCAAAGCGGAAATAAAAAGCCGCGTATGTTTCGCTTACCCGAAGATGAGGCTTTGATAAATCGTTTGGGTTTTAATAATCAGGGAACGCCGAAAGTCATCGAGCGTTTGAAGAAGGTTGAACCGAAATGTGTTGTTGGAGTTAATATTGGCAAAAATAAAGATGTTCCGAATGATGCAGCGATTGAAAATTATGTGAAAAGTTTTGATTTGGCGTTTGAAGTTGCGGATTATATTGCGGTGAATGTTTCTTCGCCGAACACGCCGAATTTACGTGAATTGCAGAAGCCGGAGAATTTGGAAAAATTATTGAGGACTTTACAGGAACGAAACGAAGTTCTGAGTTCCGTCATCAGGCGGAATTCCGCAAACGATAAAACGCCTTCAGACGGAAATCAAAACTTGAAACCGCTGCTTGTGAAAATTGCTCCTGATTTAGATGAAAGTGAGATTGAAGCGATTGTTGATATTGCGTTACGGTTAAAAATATCGGGAATAATTGCCACGAATACGACGATTAATAGAAGTGGTTTGAAGACAAGTTCAGAAATAATCAAAAAAATTGGCAACGGTGGATTGAGCGGGACACCAATTGCGGAACAATCAAGCAAGGTAATCCAAACAATCCATAAATATTCAAAAGGCAAGTTACCAATAATTGGTGTTGGCGGAATTTTTACCGCGGAAGATGCGTTTGAGAAAATTGCACTGGGGGCGAGTTTATTACAATCATATACGGGATTTGTTTATCAAGGTATTTCATTTGCGAGGGATATAAATTTCGGGCTTGTCAAAATACTTGAAGAACAAGGTTTTAACAGCCTGGATGAAGCAGTCGGATGTTGGTTAGATGGTTGATTTTACGGAGCTTGTTGGTTGACACGATTTCTCTAAAAGGTATAATAATAAACTTTGCGTTTAACGCTATTTGAAATCGTATTTATCTTATTTAGAAATGATTATTAAGGTTGCAAAAATACAGAATTCGGGCAGGGAATTTGATTTGAGATTCGAGCCTCCCGAGATTGATCTGGAGAGCGAATTTGCGAAGGTTTCAGGGGAAACGCTATTTAAAGGAAAAGTTTCAAATAGCGATTTGCGGACGATTGTTGGTGGCGATCTTGAAACGGAAATTGAACTAAAATGCAATCGTTGTTTACAAAATATAAAAGACGAACTCAAATTTTCGTTTAAGAATGCGTATATTTTAGCCGAAGATTATACTAAGCAAGAGGAATTTGAACTCGAAAAAGAAGGGTTGGAAATTTCAATTTTCGAGGGTGGCGAGATAGATCTGAAACGAATTGCAGGTGAGCAGATCGCACTTGCTTTGGCGACAAAGGTTTTGTGCCAAAAAGATTGTAAAGGTTTGTGCGAAAAGTGCGGTACGAACCTGAATTTGATAGATTGTAAGTGTAAAGAAAATGACATTGACCCGCGTTGGTCAGCTTTGAAGAATTTAAAAATTGATAATAAACAATAGAGATTAAAAGTAGTTTTAGTTTTTATATATTTTTAGGAGTTAATAAAAAAATGCCAAATCCAAAACGAAGACATTCAAAATCGAGGACACGAAAACGCCGTTCACACGATTTTTTAAAGATCCCGAAATTTTATTTTGACAAAGAAACGGGCGAACCAAAACAGCCGCACCGAATTGACCCGAAAACCGGAATTTATAAAGGTCGTAAAATTCTTGACGTAAAAGAAGAAGTTTAATAAAAAGTTACGGAAAGTTGCAGAGTTACAGAGTTTACAGATGGTTTTTTTAACTCTGCAACTTTAAAATCTTATGAATGCAGGAATTTTAGGCACGGGACACGATTATCCGAAAGGCGTTTTAACGAATGCTGATCTGGAGAAACTGGTTGACACTTCCGACGAGTGGATAACTACAAGGACGGGAATTAAACAACGACATATCGCGTCTGATGATGAATATACCTCGCAATTTGGTGTGCGTGCAGCTCAAAAAGCTCTCGAAAGTGCTAAATTGAAACCGACGGATATTGAGATAATCATCTGTGCGACGACTTCGCCCGACCAAATTTTACCTTCGACAGGTTGTTTGATTCAGAAGGAACTCGGAGCGACGAACGCAGCGGCAATGGATCTTTTTGCGGCGTGTTCGGGTTTTTTGTATGGATTAACGATGGTCGAATCAATGATTCGCACGGGGCAAATCAAAAATGCTCTCGTGATCGGTGCGGAAGTTTTGACGAAATACGTTGATTATACAGATCGTTCGACCTGCGTAATTTTCGGCGACGGTGCGGGAGCGGCGGTTCTTGGTCCGGTGGCGGATGACAGGGGAATACTTGCCACTAAGATTCTTTCGGACGGACGTTATGAGGAACAGCTTTATGCACCCGGCGGCGGAACAAAGTTAGGGTTAACACACGAAACGATTGATAATCGGGATAATTTTTTCAAAATGCGTGGAAATGAACTTTTTAAAGTTGCCGTGCGTTCGATGGCGAAGGTTTCAAAGGAAATGATGGACAAAGCAGGTTACAAAATTGATGATTTAAAAATTGTTATTCCACACCAGGCAAATCAACGAATCACCGATGCCGTCGCATCACGCTTAAAAGTTCCCGAAGAAAAAGTTTATTCAAACATTGCAGAACACGGCAATACCTCGTCGGCTTCGATTCCGATTGCTTTGGATGAATGTTTAACAGATGGCAAAATTGTCGAAGGCGATCTGGTTCTGATGACCGCATTCGGCGGCGGTGCAACTTGGGGCAGCACAATAATCAGATTTTAGAGAATAGACATGGGAAAACTTGCATATATATTTCCGGGACAGGGAAGTCAGAAGGTTGGAATGGGAAAGGACTTATATGATGAATTTCCTTCCGCCGAAGAGGTTTTTGAAGATGCTGATGAAGCACTCGGATTTTCGCTGTCGAAAATGTGTTTTGTGGGCAAAGAATTCGATTTGGCTTTGACAGCTAATACCCAGCCCGCGATTTTGACAACTTCGATTGCGGCTTACAAAGCGATGGAAGAAGAAGATTTTCCAAAGCCTGATTATGTAGCAGGACACAGTTTGGGTGAGTATTCGGCACTTGTTGCCGCAGAATCCATAAGTTTGCAGGACGCGGTGAAAACGGTTCGTGAACGTGGAACTTATATGCAGGAATCGGTTGCCGTGGGAATTGGTGCAATGGCGGCGATTTTAGGGACGGATTTGAAAACGGTTGAAGATGCTTGCAATAAAGCCGCAGATAGACAGATTTGTATGCCCGCAAACATTAATTCACCAAAACAGATCGTAATTGCAGGACATAAAATTGCGGTTGAAAAAGCTTGTGAAATTTTGAAAGAAAATGGAGCGAAACGAACGGTTATGCTAAATGTTTCCGCACCTTTTCATTGCGGTTTAATGAAGCCCGCACAGGAAAAATTGAAGCTGTATTTAAAGGAAATCAATTTTAAAGATTTAAAATTCCCGATCATCGAAAATGTTTCGGCTAAAGAGAATTCGAGTGGTGAAAATGTAGCGAAATCTTTGATTGAACAAGTTTCTACAACGGTACGTTGGTTGCAATCAGTCGAATACTTAATAGAAAATGGTGTTGATACATTTGTCGAGGTTGGAGCAGGAAAAGTTTTATCAGGTTTGGTCAAGCAGATAAACGGCGATGTTCGCACGTTTAATGTTGAAGATCAGGCAAGTTTAAGAAATACTAAGAGTAATTTATAAATTAATAAAATTAAAAACAACAGGAGAAAATATGTCAGAAGTTCAAGAAAAAATTAAACAAATTATTGTTGACGAATTAGGTGTTGACGAAGCGGAAGTTACAGAAAATGCACGCTTTATCGAAGATTTAGGTGCAGATTCATTAGATTTGGTCGAACTCGTAATGCGTTTTGAAGAGGAATTTGACATCGAAATTCCCGATGAAGACGCTGAGAAAATACAAGGGGTCAAAGACGCTTACGCCTACGTTGAGCAGAACAAAAATTAACTGATGATGGATAATGGAAAAATTATAGTTATGAATAATTTTCATTATCCATTGTCCATTATTCACTATCCACTATTGAATTTATGAAACGTCGTGTAGTAGTTACAGGTCTCGGATTGGTTACGGCTTTAGGCAATGATGTGCCGACAACTTGGCAGGCAATCTTGAATGCCGAAAATGGTGCGGACTATATCAAAAAATTTGATACAGAGGATTATACAGTTAAATTTGCCTGCGAGGTCAAAGACTTTGACGTGCAGGACTTTTTGGACAAAAAAGAATCCCGGCGAATGGGTGCGTTCACGCATTTTGCTATTGCTGCTTCGGATGAAGCCATCAAGGATAGTGAATTAATCATAGACGATTCAAACGCCGAAATGGTAGGAACTTATATCAGTTCAGGGATTGGTGATTTTTGGGCAATCGAACGCGAACACGATAAATTACTCAAATCGGGACCGGGCAGAGTTTCGCCGTTCTTTATAGTTTCGGCAATTGTCAATCTCGCTTCGGGAAATGTTTCGATTCGGCACGGTGCAAAAGGACCGAATTCGGCAACGGCAACGGCTTGCTCCGCAGGTTCGCACGCCATCGGCGACAGTTTTAGGATCATCGAACGTGGCGATGCGGATGTAATGATCTGCGGCGGTGCGGAAAGTGCGATAACCCCGATGTCGGTTGCAGGTTTTGCTTCGATGCGTGCTCTTTCAACCAGAAATGATGAGCCAAAACGTGCATCAAGACCATTTGATGCGGAACGTGAGGGTTTTGTTATGGGCGAAGGTGCGGGAATTTTAATTCTTGAAGAACTCGAATTTGCGAAGGAACGCGGTGCTAGAATTTATGCAGAAATTGTCGGTTATGGAATGACCAGCGATGCTTTTCACGTAACCGCACCTGACGAAACAGGTTCGGGACCACGCCGCGTTATGCAGAAAGCTATCAAAGATGCAGGAATTTCGCCTGAAGACATCGGCTATATTAATGCTCACGGAACATCTACACCTTACAATGATAAATTTGAAACGAAAGCGATAAAAGATGCTTTCGGCGAACACGCATACAAACTTGCGGTCAGTTCGACCAAATCAATGACGGGACACGCACTCGGTGCAGCCGGCGGAATCGAAGCGGTTTTTGCGGTAAAAGCGTTAGAAGAAAATATTTTGCCCCCGACAATAAATTATGAAAATCCTGATCCCGAATGCGATCTTGATTACATTCCGAATGAAGCCAGAAAAACCAAAGTTGATTATGTTCTGTCAAACAGTTTCGGTTTCGGCGGAACAAATGCCTGCTTGATATTTAAGCGTTACGAAGAGTAATTTGTAAGAAAAATGAAGCGTTTTGATTGCGATTGGCAGTTAAAACGCTTTTATTTTATAACGTGAATGAATGGTCATTCATTTAATGGGTTGGAAATTATCAATTCAAAGTCTTACAATACTTAATGAGGCAATAAAATGAGAAAACTGCAATACACATTTTGGCAAGATGACGAATTCTTCATTGGATTCTTAAATGATTATCCCCATTATGAAACACAAGGATATTCTAAGGAAGAATTACTTGAAAATCTGAAAAGTTTATTAATTGATATTGAAAAAGAGGAGATTCCTTACATCAGAAAAGTTGAAGAATTAGCTATTGCGTAATGAAACGGCGTGATCTTATAAAGAAAATTTAGCGAAATCAATAATTAAAAAATTATCAAATTAAAATATTATGAAAATTATAGTTTTAATGAAACAAGTTGCGAATAAAGACGCGGTCTTGCGTATTCGCAACGACGAACAATGGATTGATGAATCGGAAGTTTCGCAGCAGACTAACGAATCCGACGGTTACGCTTTAGAGGAAGCCCTGAGGATGAAGGAAGCGAAAGGCGAAGGCGAAGTTGTAATTTGCACGCTCGGTAAAGCGTCGGCAAAAAGTGTTATTAAAGATGGTTTAGCACGCGGAGCTGACAGGGGAATTCATATTATCGTCGAAGATGAGAACGAACTTTCGCCGTATCAGATTGCCAGCACAATTGCTGATGCGATTCGTGAAGAAAATGCTGATCTAATCTTCGCAGGTTTGCAGTCAGATGATGCAAGTTACGGACAGACGGGCGTTGTTTTGGCGGAACTTCTCGATGTTCCGAGTGCGACAATTGTTATAGACATTGACCGCGAAAGTTTAAGCGACGATAGTCTGCGAATCAAACGTGAACTCGAAAGCGGTTGGTATCAATGGTTCAAATATCAATTACCTGCAATGATGACGATTCAATCGGGAATTTCACAGATTCGTTATGCGAGTTTGAAAGGAATTATGGCGGCGAAAAAGAAAGAGATCAGGGAAGTTACGACCGACATTGAAAGTTTTGATTCGGCTCAGGTAATTCAGAAAGTTTATATGCCGCTCAAAACTAAGGAAACTCAAATGCTCGGCAACGGCGATGCAAAAGCGGGTGCAGTCGAACTCGTTGAGAAATTGAAAACGGAGGTTCGCGTAATATGATTTTAGTATTTATTGAACATAAAGATTGCGTTCTAAACAAGACTTCGCTCGAAGCGATCACAGCGGCTCAAAGCATCGGAAAAGATTTGGGTTTGAAAGTCGGTGCGGTAATTCCCTGCGACAAGGATTGTGCATTGGCGGAAGAGATTTCGCAGTATGATATTGAAAAAGTTATCGTTGCGAAAAACGAAAAACTCGTCCCATATACGCCCGATGGTTATACGGATGCATTCGAGCAAATCATCAAAAAAGAAAATGCCGAATATGTAATTATGGCACATACCTATCGAGTGCGGGATTTCTGTCCTAAGTTAGCTGCACGATTCGGAAAAGAAATGCTCGGTGATTGCATCCGTTACACGAATAACGGTGGAGATTTAACCTTCACACGCCGAATTTTCCTAGGGAAACTGGATGCTGACGTAACGATCAAAGGCGATGCTCCGTATTTTGTAACATTCCAATCGGGTGCATTTCGCGGTGATAATGCCGGTAAAGGAAGTGCGACATCGGAAACGGTTGAGGTTGAAGTCGGCGATTTGCGTATGACTCCCGAGGAGCCTTTCCAGGAAGCAAAAGCAACTGTTGATCTGAGTAAATCGGAAATAATCATCGCCGTCGGACGCGGAATCAAATCGCAGGAAAACATTGCTATCGCCGAAGAATTAGCCGAAGTCCTCGGAGCAGATTTAGCGGCATCACGCCCGATCTGTGATGCCGAATGGCTGCCGATTGACCGACAGATCGGTTCATCGGGTCAAACCGTTGCCCCGAAAGTTTATATCGCTTTAGGAATTTCGGGAGCGATCCAACACATCGTCGGAATGAAAAATGCTTCAACCATCGTTGCTATTAACAAAGACGCTGAAGCTCCGATTTTCGACATTGCCGATTACGGAATCGTCGGAGATTTATTTGAAGCAGTTCCTGTCCTTGTGGAAGAAATCAAAAAAGCTAAAGCGTAATTCGTTTTACGCAATACGTAATACACGGAAAAAGGCAAAAGTGAAGACTATTCGCTTTTGCCTTTTTGGTTTTTCTCTACAATTCGTTTAATCAATTATTGTTTGAATTTTCTACTTGAATTTTCAATTTTGTCCTTTCAATTCCTTTTACTGCATATTTTCTAATTGGCGATTCAAAAGTTAAAACTTTTTCATAATCTGTCAGAGCATTTTGAAATTGATTAAGACTATAATAAGCATCTGCTCGATATTGATAAAGCATTGGATTTTCGGGACTTAGTTCGATTGCTTTTGTGAAATCGGCTATTGCTTTTTCAAAATTTTTATATTTACTGTATTGATAACCGCGTTTAGTAAGCAGTTGACTATCGGGACTTAACTCGATTGCTCGGTCAAAATCTGCGAACATTTCTTTGGTATTTTTCTCTTGTTCAAATTTTCTGGAACGGTCAAGATACATATATGCAAGTTGGCGTTTTAGATTGGAATCGGTTGGATTTGCTTGTATTTTTTTCTCAATCGAAGCAAGCAGGTCGGTATTGGTTGAAGAATCTTTTTTGTTTCCGCCGATTTCAGTTTGGAGTTCGTTACGGAATGCTTTGGCACGATCATTTTTAGGGTCAATGGAAAGTGCATAATTTATATCGTTGAGAGCCTTTACTTTATTTCCCAGACAGTTTTGCGAACTTGCCCGATTAAAAAAAGCGGTTGATTTTGAAGCATCTATATTAATTGCCGAATCAAAAAGTTGGACAGCTTTTTCGCATTTATTTGCACCCATCATCATAATTCCGCCTGAATTGTAGGCGTTATATATATCGTCGGCAACATCTATTGCGGTTTTGACATCATTTTCCATCAGATCGAACTTTTCCGCCCAACGATAAAACTCCGCACGGCGAAAATACAAACTCGATTCATTCGGAAATTTTTCGATTCCTTTTGTTAATAGTTCAATCGCTTCTACATTTTTTCCTTTATTCAAAAGTTCATAGTTTTGGTTGAGATATTCCTTATAATCGCTGGAATCATTGATTTGAGGATATGCAGAAATTACAAATAATATTATAAAAGGAAATGTAAATATTAGCTTTTTCATAATTTTACCTTGCACAAAAATAGTCATTTATTTATAAAATGTAAAGAAAATTAAAAACTATTTTTACATTAGTAATGCCAATCAAGAGTAGAAACAGAGAAGTAACCAAGCAAATGCGAGCTTGCCGTAGCAATGAACTAACAAGTCTTTCTCCGATCTGACTTTTGATGCGTTTTGATAGTCGGTCTTTTCCTTGAGCCAGTTGAAAAAACTTTCGATCGGTTGTTTGAATCGGGAAACGAACTTTGACCACATTGGCTCATAAAATTGTGGCAAATCGTTTTTCTTTTTCTTTGGCGGAGTTAGCAGAGTAACTCCTCGGGATTCTAAAGTAAGTTCTAACTCCTTATCTTTGTATGCTTTATCAGCGAACAGATGACGAGTCGGAACTGTCAGATGTTCTTCTTTGAAAGCTGTCAGATCGTGTTTTGAAG
>JALZKH010000061.1 GCA_030859345.1 Acidobacteriota bacterium
AACTATGTGTCGTGCCATGGCGATAACCGTTTTCCAAGGCTTCGCATTGTTTTTTCGTTAGTTCGATTACTTTTATTTTACCCATCTCGCTTGATAGTCTAAACTATTTCTGCACGATTACTTAACAGTTTTTGGATGAGTGCAAACCTGAAAGCAGAAGCCTTGAAAATTGTGGATGAATAGATTCTATTCGGAAAATTGGAAGATGGCGGAAGCGTTGCGGTGACGGAAAAAGATGAGGAATTGGTCTTAAAGTTTTAAACTATGATAGAAGGGTTTAAATGCTCTTATTGTGAGAAATATCACGAAACAATTCCGCTTAATTATGGTTCAAAATTTCCCGAATAATATTTTGGACTTCCAACTGTAGAACGCAATAATAGAATTGAAATTAGAAATAGTGGAAATTCCAATTCATCAAACCAAATAAGAGTGAGTTCTGCTCTTATCTGGTTTTGTCTTTACAAAAAATTTACAACCGAAAACGATGATCGTCAACGAATATGCAGGTTCGGACGGTGATCTTCTGCCGTGGCTTTTCCGCAAAGCCGAAGTCGGAACAATCGTCGGCAAGAAAACATGGGGCGGACTCATCGGAATTTACAGTTACCCGCAGTTAATTGACGGCGGAAACGTAACCGCACCGCGTGTTGCTTTCAGAAATGCAAAAGGCGAATTGGACGTTGAAAATAAAGGAGTCGCTCCCGATGTCGAAATTGATCTCGATCCGAAACTCTGGCGTATGGGACGCGATCCGCAGCTTGAAAAAGCCGTTGAAGTTATGCTTGAACAAATAAGGAAAAATCCGGTGACAAAACCGAAAAACGGTGCGTTTCCGAAATATTCAAAACCGTAAGAAGATTTATTGCCCGTGAATAAAAGCGAAAGGACGCGAAAAGAAAAAAATGAGAGAGAAGAAATTTAACCACAGATAAACTCAGATATTTTTTGGTTTATTTGTTATTCATTTTTGTTATTGTTTCTGCTCTTATTTTTTTCGCCTTCTTTCGCGTATTTCGCGGACAAAATTTCTTTATCTTCTATTCTTCTTCCTCCAACGAAACTACAAAAATCTTACCTTTTTCATTCACGCCGAAACGCCACAGCAAAAGTTTTGTTTTGGTTTCGGCTCGGTAGAAGTAGATTTTTCCGCTGTCGTTTGCTTCATCTTCGATCAGTTCAAATTTTTGTATCCTGCCGAAATTTGCGATACGTCTGTAATTTGTTTTTGAGCGGTCGGTTGAAAGTGTTTTGATAAAATTTTCGTCCAGATTTTGAACATTGAAATTTTCCCGCAAAATTTGTTCGAGAGCCTTTTTATGTTTTTCGGATATTTTCGCGTCCGCGTCGGCTTTTGATTTTAGTGTTTTGAGCAAAATCGAAGGAATGTAAATCTTTGCAATTCCGCGTGCTATCGAACTTCCGAGTCCTTGAGTTCCCAAATTTGTCAGAACAATCACGGACAAATCCGCATTAACATAACGCGAATTGTTGGCTGCAAATCCGGCAGTTTGTCCGCCGTGGCTTATCAAATGCTGTCCGCGAAAATCCAAGATTCCCCAGCCGAATCCGTATGAATTTTCTTTTCCGCTGTTCAGGGTAAAAGGTTTCCAACTTTCATTTTTGCTGGAGTTTTTCAAAATCGTTTCATCCTGCAAAGCGATGTTCCATTTTGCCAAATCTTCAGCGGTTGAAACGATTGCTCCGGCACTAAAAAGGTCGGTCAATTCATAATCACGCCCGACGAGCCTGCCGTTTTCCCATTCATAACCTGTCGCCCGATTGCGAATAACAAACTGCGGATCGCGGTCGGCGGTTTTATCCATTTTCAAAGGTTTGAAAATCCGTTCACGTAAAAATTCCCAGTAATTTTTGCCCGATGCCGATTCGATTATATAACCTAAAAGACTGTAGCCGCTGTTACTGTATTTGTAATCCGAACCCGGTTCAAAATCCAGCGGTTGCGGTCGTAATTCGTTGATAAAATTTTTGATCTTGTATCGTTTTGAAAGCTGAAATCCGCCGAGACTCGTATAACTTTTTACGCCGGAAGTATGTGTTAAAAGATGTCGAACCGTAACATCTTTCCACGCTTCGGGCGTATCGGGAAGGAATTTCGAGATTTTACCATCCAGATTTATTTTGCCATCTTCGACCAGAAGCATAATTGCGGCAGCGGTGATTTGCTTTGAAACCGAACCGATCTCAAAAACGGTTTCGGTTGTAACGGGAGCATTAAATTCCACGCTTGCTACGCCGTAACCTTTGGTTTTGAAAACTTTACCATTTTTGACGACGGCAATCGCCACGCCCGGAATATGATGTTCCGCCATTTGATTTTGGACAAATTTATCCACATTATCCGCCTGTGCAAAAGCTGTGGAAAACAAGCAAACATAAACAAAAATTAATAAAAAATTTGAAATTTGAAATTTGAAATTCATATCTTTAAATAAAACCTCATCTTGAAAATGAATCAATTAATTTGAACCAATCGGATCTCCGGGCGGTTCTGGTAGAATTTCCGTCTGTTTCCGGGGCATTGCCGGACGATCTAAAAAGCGTTCGATGTTTTCTATTGTCATTTTGTAATGGGTTGCCGTATTTCCTTTAACAACAGCTTTTTTCAAATCCTCCGCAAGTTGCCGCAAACTCTCGTTTGCCACCGCCCGAACTTGCATTTGAGCATCTTCATTTGCAGCCAGATTCATTAAATGCGTTACGGTCAAACTTTGAATTGTCCGTTGAATTTCGGCGTGATAATTGTTGTTTGAAACAGGCATTTTCCAAGTCGCTTTGAGCAAAGCGTCAACAATTTCCCGAAAATGTGGATTGTTTTTATCGCGTGCGTTAAAAGTTATAAGACGTGCCGCACGATTCGGCTCGAGCAAACCGCCGATTGTCATATCCGCCGCGATTTCCGCCGCACCGATTGGGTCAAAAATTGGATTTGTGCGTTTCGGGAAGAGTTCGGAACGAGCCGAACCGTAGCCGAAAGCCATCGGCGGCAGGATTTGCAAAATGCTTTCGGGAATCGCCAATTCTTCAGGTTTGATCGTTTCAAGAACTGTATTTAATGCTTCACGTTGTTTGGCAGGCGAAGCGATTTCATAAACTGTCGACGGATTCGGCATATTTCCCGTTCTGACCGCATAACTGTAATAAACTCCACCGATAGATTTTGTCGCCGCCGTTGTTTGATAACGATGATGCAGATACAGCGGCAGTAATTTATTTTCAAGTTCCGAAAGCGGCATTCCTTTGTCAACATTATTTAAACCGAAAGTTTCCAGACCGATCTTGCGAACTCGCATTATGTGTTTTAATTCCGCAACCGGATCGCTTCCGTTGTCCCACAAATTCGCCAGCGGATGTGCGGCACTTGCCGGGCGTGTGTCGCCGTCGGAAATAAATGAATAGCCGTTGCGAATTCCGTTTTGCAGAATTTTTTCAAGTTCCGCTTTTTCATTTGCTCCGGCGGGAAAATCCGTGTAGGCAAATTGCGTTACCCATTTATCGTAAACGCCGATCTTGTCATCGTAAGCGTCTGAAAAATCGAGTTTTCCGTCAACAATTTTAATCAACGGTGCGGGATAATCCATCACCGAACCGCGTCCGTATGTGCTTGCGGCAAAATTATGTGCAAAGCCTAAAGTATGTCCGATCTCGTGAGCAGAAAGTTGGCGGATTCTTGCAAAGGCGAGAGTTTCAGCGTCGGTTTTTGCGTCGGCTTTTAATAAATAATCAATGTCGGGCATTGCCGCAAAATTGCACATTGCATTAGAAGCATATTGCGGAGCAAACGCCGATGCGATCAGAAAATCCTGTCTTGCCCTTTGCGAATCGAGCGTAACGACTCCTTTGATAATTTCGCCCGTTCGCGGATCAACGATGCTCGAACCGTAAGCCCAGCCGCGTGTCGAGCGATGCACCCAATTTACGACGTTGTAGCGAACATCCAGCGGATCGGCATCGGCAGGCAAAACTTTCACTTGAAAAGCATTTTTATAACCCGCCGCTTCAAACGCAGTATTCCACCATTTTCCGCCTTCGATCAAAGCGTCTTGAATCTTTTTCGGTGTGCCGTTATCAACATAATAAACTATCGGCTCAACCGCTTCCGACATCGCCGCATTCGGATTTTTCTTGTTCAAACGATGCCGCACGATCCAGCGTTTTTCGAGATTTTCGCTGATGTCCGTGGCGTAATCGTAAAATTGAATCGCAAACGCACCGATTCGCGGATCGAATTCACGCGGTTTATAATTGTTGTCGGGAAGTTCGATAAACGAATGTCTCTGCCGCGTCGTTACCGAATCTCCGCTCGGACTTGTTTGATTTACCAATCTCCCCGTTTCGCCTTTCGCCGTCAAAGTTATCGTCGCTTCAACTTCCGTATTTTTCGGAAAGCCTTTCGTATTCGGCAAATAAAACGCACTGCGGCTTTCGTCTATCGAATAGCTGCCCTGTTTTGTTTGCTGCAAACGCACGCCCACGCCGTGAGCATCACGAATTAGAAAATCCGTTGCATCAATTAAAAACTTGTCCGAATCCTTCGCCGCAACTTTAAATCCCCAAACCACAGACTTTGCAAAAGATTCCTCAACCGCCCGTTTTTCCGCCGCGTTATCGCTCAACGCCCGAAAACCGTAATTCGGCTGAACAAGCAAAACTTTATTTCCCACACGCTCAAAATAAACCACTTTTGTATCGCCCAACTGTCCGCGATCCAAGCCAATCGGATTTGAACCAACGCCCGTCGGAAGCGAAACCTGATACAAAAATTCCTGATTCAAACGCGAAATTTCAAAATATATTTTGCCCCGTTCATCGTCATAGAAAAGCGGCAAATATCCGTCAATCTTTCGCAAATCCTTCGTAAATTCGGAAATGGATTTTATTTGTTTTGCATTATTTTCATCTTTTTGTGCAAAAATGGAAAACGATACAAAAACAAGCAACAAAAATGCAGTAATAACTTTAGGCATAATTTATTTAATATTTGTTGAATTCGATATGAAAAAATGTATCACTAATTCGATTGTTTTGGCAATTTCTTAACAGAATCCACGGGAGTAGCAATCATCTTTTTTCTTTCGGCAAAAGTTTATAAGTATTTTCCAAAAGCTGTTTTGCTCTTGCTTCATCCAAATCAAGCAACGCCACATATTGTTTATTAAATCCTTCGTTATCCTTTAGTTTATAAAATGCAAAACCAAGTTCGTAATGTGCATCGGCATCATTTTCTCTAAGTTCTATCGCCCTTTGAAAAGCGTTCCTTGCGGATTCAAAATCATTTAATCCTTTATATGCGAGTCCCAAATTAAAGTATCCCTCGTATGAAACTTTTTTGCCTACGCCTTCAGTCCTTTCAAGAAAAACTTCACGAGCATTTTCATATTCCTTCAGTTGCAGGTAATTCATTCCGATATAGGTTTTTGTAATGTCGGATTCATCGCCTAAACCTACCGAATAATATAAAATAGAAAGAGATTCAGAATATTTTTTTTCTTCATATAATACCGAGCCGAGTTCACCGAGAATTTGTATGTTTTTTTTATCAAACCGCAATGCAAAATTGAGATCATTTTCCGCCGCTGCATAATCTCCTCCTCGTGATAAAGAACGTGAAATCAAACTTGTTACAATTTTATTGCGTTCAGATTCGGAAAGTGCATTTATCTCTTCATTTGTTATTTGTTCATCGGGAATTTCAATTAAATCATCTTCCTCCGTTATAATTTCTGAATTCGACACAGGCGGCGATATTGATAAATCCGATTGTGAATTATTTGAAAAATTACTGCCGATTATAGCTCCGAAAATAGGCGTTAAAAATGAAATAATTACCAATGCCGTAACTGCTGTCGTAGTGCCGCCCAGAGAATTTATGTTTGCTTCGACCTGAGATTTTGCTTCGAGCAATTCTTTCGATTTTTCAGTAAGTTCCTCTTGTTTTTGTTGCAGATAATTTGAACCTGAACCCAAAGTCTTCAGCAATTTATTAATTTCCTTTTCGATTCTGCCGCGTTCTTCGGAAGTTTTTTGTTTAATTTTTTCCTTTTCGGCGTGGGTGATTTCGGGAGTTGAATTATATTTAAATTTTCCTTCAACCTCCCTTCGCCATTCGATCAGTTTTTCCGTCGTTTCATTATCAATATTGTAATAATAAAGCAGACGTTTTTCGGTAGCTTCGGCGGCGGTTTTGATTCCTTTTTTGTTTAAAAATTTCAGTTTTTCATCGGTCATTCCCCAAATATCCGCATCCTGCAAATTGCTGGAACGCAGATGTTCATTAAACTGTCGGCGGCGAATGTCGGTGTGCAGACGCTTCAAATCCTTGACGCTTCTTTGCTGAAGTTTTTTATAATCTTCAACTTTATTTCTGATCTGCAACGCTTCTTCACTTTTATTTTCAGACGCGATCAAACCAAACCAATCACTTTCTATAAATTCCAACTCATTTTGAATTTTGGCTAAGTTCTGATTCAATTTATTTCTTATCGGTTTCCCGGTTGCATCCAATATGTAAATAAAAAGAAACATCAGCATAAAATTCAAAACGCACATTGCACCCACGCCCAAACCCGCCATCAAAACAACCAAAAACAAAAAATATCCGCCGACGACCATTACTTGCTTATTGCGTTCCTGCTCATTTATTTCGGCAAATTTGGGTGTTGGTTGTGATGAACGGGAAAAAACAGGTTTTGGCAGAGTTGCGGGTAAATTTGAATTTTTGCCGATATTTGCAATCAGATTTTCAACCGTATAAATGTTAAACGTTTTTTCGCCGTCGCCGTTTTCGCCTTTGATTGTAAAGGGAAAAAGTATCAAACCCGTTTTGCCTTCGAGTTTGCACCACGGGCAGGAAGCCAAGTTATTATAAAAATGATGTCCGGGATGAAAGATACACTGTTCGAGATTCTCCGATAAATCAACGAGTGTTTCGATCCATTCCTGCGGACTCGGACGAGTTGTTTTTTCTTCAAAAGCCCGTTCAAAAAGTCCGGCGACACGCGGCGAGATTTCATTTAAAGAAAGAGTTCCGGGTGGTTGTTTTACATTTTTTTCTCCCGCATTTTTGCCGAAAGCAAAGCGGTATTCGCGGATGCAGTCTTCTAAAGTTTTATCTTTTTCGCCAAGATAATTTCCCGAAAAAGGATGTCTGCCTAAAAATAATAATTGAAAAATTATCACGGCAAGTCCGAAATTATCGTGTTTCGGTAATCTTTCAATCTCACTTAAACTTGCCTTTTGCAATTCGGGAGCTAAGTGAGTTACGACTCCGACCTCGCAGGCGTAGCGTTTTTCATCCGCTTTGATCGCGTAGCTGTCGCAGTCAATCAATTTTACAGTTCCGTCCGCTAAAACGACGCAGTTTCCGTGATTGACATCGCCCATTACGTGGTCATATTTTTGCAGACTGTAAAACGCCCGGGCAACATTTGTCGCAGTATGAATCAGAAAATGCCAGTTCGCATCGGGAAAATGAACGCGGCGACTTTTCAGCGAATAAAGTTCGTGAATTTCCTTTGCATTAATATTCGGCATCAAAAAACCGACGATTTTTCCATCAGGTTTTTCGTGCAAAGTTTCGACAACCCAAGCGGCAACCTTTTGCAGAATTTCGTGATTATTCTCCGTCATCCAACGCAGTTTTTCAGCTTTTTCTTCCGTTATAGGTTCGTAATAAATCTTTGCAACGAGTTCAAGATTTCCTTCACAGAAATAAACCGCACCTTCACCGCCACGCCCGATTTCTTGGGTTAAAACGTGAGATTTTCCTGTGCTGTCATAAAATGTGGGCATAGCTTTTATTGGAACGCCAGCATCTTGCTGGCAACGAATGCCTAAGCATTCGAGTAAAGATTATTATCTTTAAATTCTACACATAATTTTACAGTTCGCCGCATTTATTTTCGTGCTGTCGCACTCATTGCCGTCAAGATGACGGCGTTCCGTTTGTTGCTCTTGAAGCCAAAATTATTGTTTTATCATCATCCGTTTTCTCGTTTAATTTCGGCGATGAAAGAAAACTTTCGAGTTTTTCATTTAAACCGTTTACCTCAAAACTATTTCGCAAAGGAGCGATCATCGGCATTAAAAAAGGTTCGTGCGGCTGGTTTGATTTATAATCAACCGCCACAGGATAAATTCCGTCTGAAAATAATATCAAATCCTCAATCGGCTCATTAATAAAATTAAATTTCAAACTTTCAAATGCCGTTTCGTCGGTCAAAAAGTTCGTCATATTTACATATTCCGCATCTTCCATTTCGACGGCGAATTTGTAGCTGTTCGGTTTTCCACTTGTGGAAAAAACCGCTCCACCGTCGCCGACTTGATAAAAAACTCCGCTTGTTTTGCCGATTATCGCACCGACCAGAGTTGTTGCAAATTCACGCAATTCTTTATTTTTTTGTTCCGCAACTTTCTCTAATGTTTTCTGAAAATGAGCAATCCAATGTTTGGCAAAATCTTCATTAAGCGATTTGACCGAAGCGTGTCGTGAATTCAAAAATGCCGCAACTTGTTCAACAAAAGTTTCGCAGGCGATTTCCGCTCCCGTCTGACCTTCGCTCGTGCTTCCCGCTCCGTCGCCGATTACTGCAACTAAAATTTCGCCTTCGTCTGTTTCGAAAGTTTCGCAGGCAAATCTGTCTTGGCAAATCGTATTTTGATTCAGATGCGACAAGCCGATGACCGAACTTTTTGCGTAACGCCAGTTATTAAATTTCATTAAACTTCCGACCATCCGTAAGGTTTATAATCGGGAATCGAAACTTTATCGCCCGGATTTGAACGCGAAACATTTTTCAAAGAAGCCGAAAGCCACAGGAAAAATTCCCGAAATTTTACGCCGCTTAATTTCAAAGGCTCACGCATGGCAATTTGATTCAGAACTTCAAAATTCGCGTTGTGAACGCCGAGTGCAAAAAATGAGAACGATTTGTTTTCTTCGCCGTTGCGAATAACCTGCGGCAAATGATTCCAATTATCCGTCGGCTCGCCGTCCGTGATCAGAAAAATCCACGGGCGAAAGAGTTTGATTCCATTGTTTCGCAGAACATCTTTACGGTTTTTGAGCAAAACCAAACCGCGTTCAACCGCACTTCCGAGTGGCGTGTTGCCCGATGCTTCCAAAACAGGAGTGCGAAATTCGTCAACCGTCGTAAAATCGTGAATCACGCGGACGGGACCGAATGTTACTATGGAAATCTCAACCCGTTTCATACTCAGAGAATCATTAAAAAGTTCCTCTCGAAACGCCTGTAAGCCTTGATTTAACTGTTCAATCGAATCACCCTTCATCGAAGCGGAAGTGTCCAGCAAAAGCACGCAGGGACAACGAGGTTCGGGGTTTTCAGCAAATTCAGCCGCTGCAAACGGCTGTTGTTCGTCATAAATATATGTGTGGTCGTTCATAATTTTTCTATGTGTTTATGATAAATCCGTTTTAGATCAAAAGGCAAGAATTTTTTGTTAAACAGCTAATGTTTAGAAGCCAAAATTTTGATTTTCGTATTTTTCTAAAATCTATCGCTATGTTATATTTCCATTAATTATGAAACTGGCTATACGATAATCAAACCGCAAATTTCCGTATTCGTCTTTGCAAATTCCTTCAAATTGCAAAGCGAATTTCTACTGCACACTTCGTGCGTTTTTAATTTACAAAAGGTTTTAGAAATACAATGTCTAATATTGTAGAAAGTTCGTCTGAAGAGCAGACGTATGATAATTCGTTTCGCTCGATTTTTCTCGAAGCGATACGCGGTTCGGAGCGTGATTTTACAAAAGGTTCGATTGGTTTGGCGGTATTTCTGCTTGCCGTTCCGATGATTCTTGAAATGATTATGGAAAGCGTTTTCGCCGTGGTGGACGTTTTCTTTGTGGCATCTCTCGGTGCGGATGCTGTGGCGATTGTCGGAATTACCGAAACGATGATGTTTTTGATCTATGCCGTAGCGATGGGCGTTGCGGTTGGAGCGATGGCAATGGTTTCGCGGCGGATCGGCGAAAAAGATGCGGACGGTGCGGCGAGATCGGCGACACACGCAATTTATATGGGTTTGATCGTGGCGGTTTTGATGGGCGTGGTCGGGATAATTTTCGCACCGAATTTTTTAACTTTGCTCGGTGCTGAACCGCAGGTCGTGCGTGAAGGGACACTTTTTGCAAGGCTGATGCTCGGTGGGAATTTTGTAGTCGTATTTTTGTTTTTGCTCAACGCGATTTTTCGCGGGGCGGGCAATGCGGCGATCTCGATGCGGGTTTTGTGGATCGCCAACATTTTAAACTGCATACTCGATCCGCTGTTTATTTTCGGTATCTGGATTTTTCCCGAACTTGGCGTTACCGGTGCGGCAGTTGCAACTTTGATCGGACGCGGAATCGGTGTAACTTACGCCTGTTACCGAATGTTCTTTACCGAAAAGCGTTTTGAGATTCGCCGTGAACACTGGCAGTTTGTCGGTGAAAGATTCAGGCGTTTGTGGAGTCTTTCGTGGGTGGCGATGCTGCAATTCGGAATCGGGACGACGAGTTGGCTTGGACTTATGACGGTCGTGGCAAGTTTCGGCAGCGAAGCGGTGGCAGGTTATACAATCGGAATTCGCGTGATAATTTTTGCACTGCTTCCCGCCGTCGGTTTATCAAACGCCGCCGCAACTCTGGTCGGGCAGAATCTCGGAGCAAAACAACCTGAACGTGCCGAAAAATCGGTCTGGAAAGCGGCGTTTTATAATGCTGTTTTTCAAACTTTGATTGGTGTGATTTTCGTGATATTTGCCGAACCGATTGTGAGGATTTTCACGGACGAACCGCAGGTTTTGATGTATGCAACCGATTCATTGCGAATAATTTCCTACGGATTTTTGTTTTACGCTGTCGGTATGGTTTTGGAAACTTCATTTAACGGTGCGGGCGATACCTGGACACCGACATATTTGAATCTGTTCGTGTTTTGGTTGTTTGAAGTTCCGCTTGCATATATTCTCGCCCATTATTTCGGAATGGGACCGCACGGAGTTTTCTGGGCGATCACGATTGCATTTTCTTTGCTGGCAATTGCTTCGACAATTTTGTTTAAACGCGGGAAATGGAAATTGATGGAAGTCTAACTCTTATTCCGAACCCGCTTTTATTAATCCAAACAACTTTTTTATAAAAAAATAAGTTGAGTGATAAATATCACTCAACTTTTTATTGGATTTACCTGATTCTAAGAATTATTCCTCAACAGCAACATCAGCTTTACCGACTTTTACCATTTCCGCCTCATTGCCGTTGTCGGATGATTTTCCGGTTTCGACGAGTGGAATATCGGTAGGTTTATTAATATCCACACCGCCTCTTATTCCGAGTTCGTCGAATTCTTCAGGAACTCGGATATTAATTGTCGGGTCGTCATCTACTTTAATATTGCGGTAGAATCTCATACCGGTTCCCGCCGGAATAAGTCGTCCCATAATCACGTTTTCCTTCAAGCCGCGTAAATAATCTACACGCCCCGAAATCGCTGCTTCAGTTAGAACGCGGGTTGTTTCCTGGAAACTCGCCGCTGAAATAAATGAATCGGTTGAAAGCGAAGCCTTTGTGATTCCGAGCAGAAGCGGTTCGGCACTTGCGGGCTGTCCGTCTTCTTCTCTGACACGGCGATTTTCATCTTCATAACGGAAACGGTCAACCTGTTCTTCCAAAAGAAATTCAGTGTCGCCGACATCCTTGATCTTAACCCAGCGAAGCATCTGTCTAACGATAACTTCAATGTGTTTGTCATTGATATTCACGCCTTGCAGACGATAAACTTCCTGAATCTCATTGACCAGATATTCCTGTAATGCTTCCATTCCGAGAACGTGGAGAATATCGTGCGGATTCAAAGGACCATCCATCAGAGGTTCACCGGCTTTGACCAGATCGCCTTCCTGCACATTGATATGCGTTCCGCGTGGAATATCATAACTATGCTCTTCGCCGTCCTCACTGGTAACGATGATTTTACGCTTACCTTTGGCAATCGCTCCGAATTGAACCGTTCCGTCAATTTCACTCATCACGGCAGTTTCCTTCGGTCGGCGTGCTTCAAAGAGTTCGACAATACGCGGCAAACCACCGACGATGTCTTTATTCTTTGTAGTTTCACGCGGAATTTTAGCGATGATGTCGCCCGGTTCAACTGCTTGCCCGTCTTCTACGTGAAGATTGGCACGAATCGGCATTTGATAAGTTTTTTGGACTTTATTACCCTTACGAATTTCAAGACGCGGTTGGTTTTTTCCATCCGAATCTTTAACGACCATACGTTTTTGTCCGCTGACCTTATCAATATCTTCTTCGACGGTTTTTCCCTCAACCAAATCCTGATATTTGATAGTTCCGGGAACTTCGGTCAGAATTGCAAAAGTAAACGGATCCCAGGTTGCAAGAATGTCATCTTCTTTAACTTTTTGACCGTCTTTAACGTGCAGATGAGCCCCGTAAACGATTGAATAACGTGCGACTTCTCTGTCACGGTCATCAATTAAAGCAAGTTCGGCATTTTGACGTTTGATGTTAATCATCTCTTTTTCACGGTTTATAATCGTGTTTAATTCGATATATTTAACCGTTCCGTCCATTGCCGCAGCGTGTTTGGTTTCCTGTTCGAGCCGAGCCGTTCCGCCGACGTGGAAAGTTCTCATCGTCAACTGTGTTCCCGGTTCGCCGATGGATTGGGCGGCGATAACACCAACCGCTTCACCGATCTCAACCGTTTTACCCATCGCTAAATTTCGCCCGTAACATTTAACACAGATTCCCCGTCTTGTTTCGCAAGTCAAAGGCGAGCGGATTTTCACACGCTGGAGTCCCGAAAGCTGCACCTGTCCGGCAAGGTCTTCGTTTATTTCCTGATTTGCTTTAACAATTGTATCGCCGTCAACCGGATCAACTATATTGTCCAGAGCCGTACAGCCGACGATTCGATCACGCAGAGATTCGACTTCTTCACCGTTACGAATAATTGCCTGAGCCCAGATTCCTTTGATAGTCCCGCAATCAATATCGGAAACAATTACATCCTGTGCAACGTCAACAAGGCGACGGGTTAAATATCCCGAATCAGCCGTTTTCAAAGCCGTATCCGCCAGACCTTTTCTCGCACCGTGTGTTGAAATAAAGTATTGCAGCACGTTCAAACCTTCGCGGAAATTTGCCGTAATCGGTGTTTCGATAATCTCGCCCGAAGGTTTCGCCATCAAACCACGCATTCCGGCAAGCTGCCGAATCTGTGCTTCCGAACCTCTCGCCCCGGAATCAGCCATCACGAGAATCGGATTTAATTCGTTGCGTTCCTTCTCACGAACGTCCATCGCCTTGAACATTTCTTTGGCAACATTATCCGTAACTTCCGACCAGATCGCCGTAACTTTATTTGTTCGTTCAAGATCGGTCATCGTCGCTTCTTCATATTGCTGCTGCAATTTGTAAACTTCTTTACGTGCGTCTTCGATGATCTGCGGTTTGCTCGGCGGCGTAACCATATCGTCAATTCCGATGGAAACTCCCGCTTTTGTTGCATAAAGAAATCCGAGTGATTTCAAATCATCAAGCAATGCAACGGTTTGATCGTGTCCAAGCCGCAAATGTGCAAAATTAACCAGCGACTGCAAACCTTTTTTCTTCAAAGTTCCATTAATAAAAGGTAAACCTTCACGGGTTAAACGCTCATTAAAGATTACACGCCCAACGGTTGTATCAACCATTCGACTGGCATCTTTCTCGATTCTTGCACGCATTATATCCTGTGCATTATGTTCTTTCGTCAAATCAACTAAATCGCCTTTCCAGCGAAGTTTGATTCTTGCCTGTGTCGCAACCGTTTTTGAATCATAAGCAAGCAGAACATCTTCAATCGAGCCGAAAACTTTGTTTTCGCCTTCCATTTTGTCGCGGTCTAATGTCAGGTAGTAACAACCTAAAACAATATCCTGCGAAGGAACAGTGATCGGCTGACCGCTTGCCGGACTCAAAAGATTATTTGAAGCCAACATTAAAACGGACGCTTCAATTTGTGCTTCGGCGGAAAGCGGAATGTGAACTGCCATTTGATCGCCGTCGAAATCCGCATTAAAAGCAGTACAGACGAGCGGGTGAATTTTAATCGCTTTTCCTTCGACCAGAACAGGTTCAAACGCCTGAATACCGAGTCTGTGCAAAGTTGGTGCTCGGTTAAGCAGAACAGGATGATCGCGGATAACTTCTTCTAAAATATCCCAAACAATCGGTTCTTGACGTTCCACCATTTCGCGGGCTTGCTTGATTGTCGCCGCGTGTGATTCCTGTTCTAATTTATTATAAATAAACGGTTTGAACAATTCTAAAGCCATTTTTTTCGGCAAACCGCATTGATGTAATTTGAGTTCAGGTCCGACAACGATTACCGAACGTCCCGAATAATCAACACGCTTTCCGAGCAAGTTTTGACGAAAACGCCCTTGCTTACCTTTCAAAGTTCCCGAAAGAGATTTTAGTGGACGATTATTCGCACCACGCAGAACTCTTCCGCGTCTTCCGTTATCAAATAAAGCGTCAACCGCTTCCTGCAGCATACGTTTTTCGTTGCGAACAATAACTTCGGGAGCTCTTAACTCCATCAGTTTTTTTAAACGATTATTTCGGTTGATAACGCGGCGATATAAGTCATTCAGATCCGAAGTCGCAAAACGTCCGCCGTCAAGCGGAACGAGTGGACGAAGTTCGGGCGGAATAACCGGAATTATGTCGAGAATCATCCATTCGGGTTTATTATTTGAACGGAAAAATGAACTCGTAACTTTCAGACGTTTTGAAAACTTCAATTTTTTCTGCTGTGAAGTTTCTTCCTTCATACTCTGACGCAGTTCGACGACAAGTTCGGGAATATCTATCTGCATTAAAAGTTCCTTGATGGCTTCCGCACCCATTTTTGCAACGAATTGTCCCGGATATTCCTGCATCAATTCACGATAGCGTTCATCTGTCAGCAAATCTTTTTCATTCAGATCGGGAACCTCACCCGGATCAATCACGATATAAAGTTCAAAATAAAGAATTTTTTCAAGATCACGCAAAGTTATGTCGAGCAGGTGTCCGATACGCGAAGGTAGACCTTTGAAAAACCAAACGTGCGAACAAGGACTCGCCAGATCAATGTGTCCGAGTCTTTCACGCCGAACTTTTGACTGCGTAACTTCAACACCGCATTTGTCGCAGATCACGCCGCGATGCTTCATTCTTTTATATTTTCCGCAGAGACATTCCCAATCCGATACGGGACCAAAAATTCTTGCACAGAAAAGCCCGTCGCGTTCCGGCTTGAAAGTCCGATAGTTGATAGTTTCCGGCTTCGTAACTTCGCCATGCGACCACGAACGGATTTTCTCCGGCGATGCCAAGCTAATGCGGATCGCCTCAAAATTAGGACTCAATTGTGTTTTTTCGTTTTGAAATCGAAACATTTATTTCTCCATTAAATCTGCGACTCTTTGCCGCTAATAAAAATTAACCACCAACTAATTCTTCAACACCGGCGTTTTTCGCATCTTCGTCAACTTCGTCTTCGGTAATAAGTTCGACATCAAGGCAGAGCGATTGCAATTCACGCACAAGCACGTTAAATGATTCGGGAATTCCGGGTTTGAAATCCGCCGCACCTTTAACGATTGCCTCGTAAATTTTCGAGCGTCCGGCAACGTCATCAGATTTGCAAGTCAATAATTCCTGCAAAATGTGAGCCGCACCATAAGCCTCCAATGCCCAAACTTCCATCTCTCCGAAACGCTGTCCACCGAACTGTGCCTTACCACCGAGCGGCTGCTGCGTAATTAATGAATATGGACCAATCGAACGAGCGTGAATCTTATCGTCAACCAGATGCGATAGTTTGAGCATATATATGTAACCGACCGTTACTTTCTGCTCAAATTGTTCACCGGTCAAGCCGTCATACAGACGAGTTTTTCCTGATGGTCCGACCGAAGGCGGAAGTCCGAGTTCGTCATATTTATCATTGGCTTGCTTGATATATTCTTTGATTTCTTCCTCGCCCGCACCGTCAAAAACGGGTGTTGCAAAATGAAGTCCGAGAACACGAGCCGCCCAACCGAGATGCGTTTCGAGAATTTGTCCGACGTTCATACGCGAAGGCACACCGAGCGGATTAAGCACGATGTCAACCGGAGTTCCATCCGGCAGATAAGGCATATCTTCTTCCGGCAAGATTCTGGCGATAACGCCTTTGTTACCGTGTCGTCCAGCCATTTTGTCGCCAACGGAAAGTTTGCGTTTCATTGCGACGAAAACTTTAACCATTTTGATAACGCCCGGAGGAAGTTCATCACCTTGTTTGATCTTGGCAATTTTTTCTTCGTAGATGTCACTCAAAATGCTGATCTGACGTTCGGTTCGCTGAATATAATCATTGATCTCCGATTCAATATCCACCGTTCCGGCTGAAACACTTGCTTTGCGTAAAAGTTTGACCGGAACATCCTGCAAGTTTTCCCTATTCAGGTCAGTTCCTTTTTTCAAAATAACGTCTTTGCCTTCGGTTAAATCTTTAGTTAATTTACGGTCTTCAAAAAGTTCATAAATCCGTTGGTCGCGTTGTTCGGTCAAAATACGGATTTCATCTTCGAGGTCGCGTCGCATCGCATCTTCTTCCAATGTTTCAATGTCCAATGAACGCTCGTCTTTTTCCTGACCTTTTCGTGTAAATACCTGAACGTCAACAACTGTTCCGTCAATTCCCGGAGGTGCCGTTAAACTCGCATCTTTCACATCTCCGGCTTTTTCACCAAAGATCGCCCGAAGAAGTTTTTCTTCCGCCGTCAATTGGGTTTCACCTTTCGGCGTAACTTTTCCGACGAGAATCGAACCCGGTCCGACGTGAGCCCCGATTCTGATAATTCCCGATTCGTCCAGATCACGGAGCATATTTTCCCCGACATTCGGAATATCGCGGGTAATTTCTTCAGGACCGAGCTTTGTGTCACGAGCTTCGACTTCCAGTTCTTCAATGTGAATCGAAGTGTAATAATCTTCTTTAACGAGACGTTCCGAAACCAAAATCGCATCTTCAAAGTTATAACCACGCCACGGCATAAATGCAACCATCACGTTTCGACCGAGTGCGAGTTCACCTTTATCGGTGCAGGGACCGTCAGCGATGACCATTCCTTTTATAACTCTCTCGCCAACCTGAACAATCGGACGCTGGTTGATACAAGTATTTTGATTAGAACGCTTAAATTTTACGAGCGAATAAATATCCGCCGTAACCTCACGCGAAATCATTCCGCCAACCTGATGATCGGCTTTGACAATAATCCGTTCCGAATCAACATAATCAACCACGCCGTTACGTTTGGCAACAACCACCGCACCGGAATCTCTCGCCGCAATGCGTTCCATTCCCGTTCCGACATAAGGAGCGTCGGCACGAAGCAGAGGAACTGATTGCCGCTGCATATTCGATCCCATCAAAGCACGGTTGGCATCGTCATTTTCAAGAAACGGAATTAACGAAGCCGCCACCGAAACAAGCTGTTTCGGCGAAACGTCCATATATTGAATATCTTCACGCTCGGCGGTGATAAATTCCCCCGCTTTTCGTGCGGCATTTCTTTCATTAACCAGATTTCCCTTTTCATCCAACTCGATATTTGCCTGTCCGATGATGTATTTATCTTCGTCCCAAGCCGTCAGATAAAACGGAAACGGTTCAAAATCAGCTTGTCGTTGATCTTTTTTAAGTTTTTTATTTGCCGCTTCGACATCTTCTAACGGAACGTGCTGATTCGGTTTGAATTCGGTATCGCCTCCGTTAATGACATTTACATATTCAATAACCCGACCGTCTTCGACCTTTCGATAAGGCGATTCGATAAAACCGAACTCATTGATTCTTGCAAAACTCGCCAACGAAGAGATCAAACCGATGTTCGGACCTTCAGGCGTTTCAATCGGACAGATACGACCGTAGTGCGTCGGGTGAACATCGCGGACTTCAAATCCGGCACGTTCACGGGACAAACCGCCCGGTCCTAAAGCCGAAAGACGGCGTTTGTGCGTAATTTCAGAAAGCGGATTCGTCTGATCCATAAACTGCGAAAGCTGCGACGAACCGAAAAATTCACGAACCGCCGCCGTTACGGGTTTGGCATTGACCAGATCACGCGGCATCGTCGTAAACATATCCTGCTGGATGGACATTTTTTCTTTGATTGCCCGTTCCATTCTTTCAAGTCCGACGCGGAACTGATTTTCAAGCAGTTCGCCAACCGCACGCACGCGACGATTTCCAAGATGGTCAATATCATCCTGATAATAATTGTTAGAATCCCGTTTCATCCGCAAAACGTAGTTAACAACTTCCAAAAAGTCTTTTGCTTCAAGCAGATGATGATCAATCTTATCCAGATTAGGTCTGCCCATCTTGATGTTAAACTTCAAACGCCCAACGCGGGACAGGTCAAATCTTCTTTCGTCAAAGAACATTCCCTCAAGCAAACGATAAGCCGTCGGCACAGTCGGCGGATCTCCCGGACGCATTTTTCGGTAAATCTCAAGTATTGCATCAACCGGCTTTTCAATCGTGTCTTTTACTAAAGTGTTTGATAAAACGGCACCAATCGTATCTTTTTCAGGGAAGAAAACCTGAAAACTTTCAACCTCCTGTTCGATAATTTCCTGAAGTTTTGCCGCTGTAATTTCTTCATTTGATTCAATGACAACTTCGCCTGTTTCAGTATTTACAATGTCATCAAGAGCAAATGCTCCGGCGAGTTCACCCTGTCCGACTTCAACTTCTTTGACACCCGCTTCTCTTAATTTTTTAAGAGCGAGTTTTGAAACTTTTCCGCCGGGTTTTACGAAAACCTCCTTACCTTCTTTAATTCCATCATCGGCACGCAAATCCGTCAGCCCGGTTTCGCCTTCTGCTTTGATTTGAAACAGAAGTTTTCCTTTTTTAACGTGAACTTCGTCGGTTGTATAAAATTCCCCGAGAATATCCGCATTTGTGTATTCGGCATTTTTGACGACTTCTTCCAGAATGCTGTCGGAAACAGTTTTCATATCAATTTGCGGTTTGAGCCACAAACCCAAAGCACGCAGAAAGATCGTTGCGAGAAGTTTACGTTTGCCGAGTCTTGAATTAAGAATTGCCTTATGGTCATATTCAAATTCGATCCACGAACCGCGATACGGAATAACTTTAGCGGAAAATGCTTCTTTGTCCTGTTTAAAGAAAACTCCCGGACTTCTATGAAGCTGCGAAACAATCACACGCTCGGTTCCGTTAATAATAAAAGTTCCGTTATCGGTCATCAATGGAATTTCGCCAAAGAAAACTTCTTCTTCTTTAATGTCCCGAATTGTAGAAACGCCGGTATCGGCATCTTTATCAAAAACCGTCAGACGAATTTTCACCTTGAGCGGAACGCTGAATGAAACGCCGCGTTCCTGACATTCCTGCTGATCGTGTTTGTGTTTCAAGCCAACCGGTTCACCGCAGTTCGGACACAAATTCGGACGCACAAGATTAAATGTGCCGCAATTATTACAGAGAACCTCGGCTGTGCTGAACGGATCAACTTTTATTTTTGCACCGCATTCCTTACAGTTGCTACGCAAATGCTCGAGTCCTTCGAGGTTGCCGCATTTACATTGCCAGTTGCCGATCTGAAACTCGACAAATTCGAGCGTCGCCGTTTCGCGGAAATCCGAAACGGGAAAGACGGATTCAAAAACCGCCTGAAGTCCGACTGATGTGCGTTCTTCGGGAATCAGATCCATTTGCAAAAAGCGGTTGTAAGATTCTCTCTGAACTTCGATCAGATTCGGAATCTGAGCAGATGTTTGAATTTTTGAAAAATCTACACGCTCAGGTGCTTGACTCGTTCTGAGTCCGTATTCGTTTGTGTTATCTTGAAGCGGATTGGAAATCATAGTGTTTTATTTAGGTCAGAAAAAAATTGTTGATTTTATCACCTTTTGCTGATAGGATGTTTTTAACAAATATAAACTCACGTTCTTTTTTAAAGACGGCAAATGCGGTCAAGGGTATAGTTTGCCCCGACCGCTTATATATTAGCAGCTTGCTGTTTAAGTAAAATTGTCGAGAGTGTCATTAAGGACAAATACTCTCCAAATCTGTATATTAAAAATTTGCTGTTAACCCAAAAAACCAAAACTTTGGGCTTCCTAATAATTTACGAAACGGCAAGCGTAAAAGTTTCGACAACTTTTTTCGCCTGCCATTAAGTTTATCAATTAATCTATTTAAGTTCAACCGAAGCACCGGCTTCTTCCAATTTAGCCTTAATTTCTTCAGCTTCCTCTTTTGAAGCACCTTCTTTAATTATTTTCGGTGCGGCATCAACCATTTCTTTAGCTTCTTTCAGCCCAAGACCTGCAACGATTGTGCGAACAGCTTTGATAACATTGATTTTGCTTCCTCCGGCAGATGTCAATTCAACATCAAAAGTATCTTTTTCAACTTCTGCTTCGCCGCCGCCTGCCGCCGCCGCTGCCGGTGCTGCTGCAACCGCCGCCGCCGCCGCTGAAACGCCGAATGCTTCTTCAATATCTTTAACCAAATCCGCTACTTCCATCAGAGGCATCTCTTTTAGTGCCTCAACTATTTTTGCTCTATCCATTTTTATACTCTCCTCTTAATTTAGGGTTCTTATGTTTTAGTTGTTAAATGCAGATACAATAATTCAATTTTTCTACTGCCTACTGCTACTGCAATCTGCCTGCTGGCATTGGTTGTCAGCCGATTGAACCCAACGGAATGCTTCGATCTACTTAGTTGCATCAGAGTAAATTCTGCATCCGAGCCGCAAAAGCAACCTGACATATCGCTTCGCTCGTTTTACCTTGGTTACGGCTTTTTAGAAAACTTTTTAATTTTAGGTTGTTAAGTTTTCATGTTTACAAGTCGTTAGGTTTTGATTTTTCTTAACCTATAAACCTAACAACATTGAAACTTAACAACCTATAAATTCCTACGATTCTTTTTCTTCCGAATTCTCAGCGTCTTCTTCCGCAGATTCTTCTCCCTTCTGCTCTTCAGCTTTTTCTTCAGCTTTTTCTTCAGAATTTTCATCGCTTTTTGCTTCGGCTTCCGGTGCTTCTTCTGCTTTTACTTCTTCCGTTGTTTCAGCACTTTGACTTCGCCGGCTTTTTCCTCAGCTTTTATTTCTTCTGTTGAAGATTCATCTTTAGCTTCAGTTTCCGGTTTTGTATCTTCCGGTTTTTCCTCTTTCGGTGCTTCGATTTCTGTCGCGTCGCCCGGAATATTTTCCGTTCTTTCGCTAACTTGTTTCAGAACTATTGCCAAATCTCTCGGAATTGCATTAAGAACTGTTGCAAGTCTTTGTGCAGGTGCATTAAACAAATACAATAATTTGCCGATAAGTTCTTCTTTCGACGGCAATGTAGCTATTTTTTCAACTTCGCTGAAATCTATAACTCTGCCATCAACTACGCCTGCTTTGAATTGAAATACGTCTTTGTTTTCCGTAACATATTTTGAAATAACTTTTGATAAATCAATTGGCTCGCCGTCAATCGTTGCAACCGACGTTACGCCTTTAAAATGCTCTTTTGCAGTTTCAAATGGTGTTCCTTCTACTGCAAGACGTGCCAGAGTATTTTTTACAACTCTATAATCCGCCCCTGTTTCACGCAGTTCGTTACGGAATTGCTGATCTTTTTCGACAGTCAGTTTACTAAAACTTAAAACCATCGCCGAATTTGAATTCTTAAACTGCTCCGTGAGGGCTTCTAAATCTGCTTGTTTTTTTGCTTTCGTTTTCATTATTTTTATTCGCTCCTCACTTTATTATTTACCGGTTGATAAACTCATTTCATCAAGTAAAATCCCCGGGCTCATTGTTGATGCCAGATTTACTTTTTTGACATAACGACCTTTCGATGTTGCAGGTTTTGCTCTCATTACCGCATTAATTAATGCTCGCGTATTTTGTTCGATCTTGTCATTTTCAAACGAAACCTTGCCGACCGGAGTGTGTATGACTCCTGTTTTATCAACCCGGTATTCAACTTTACCGGCTTTGGTTTCTTCAACTGCTTTTCCGACATCCATCGTAACAGTTCCTGTTTTGGGATTCGGCATAAGACCTCTGGGTCCTAAAACTCTTCCGAGTTGTCCAACTTTTCCCATCATATCCGGCGTAACAATCAATGAATCAAATTCAAGCCATCCGCCTTTTATCTTTTCCACAATGTCATCCGCCCCGACAAAATCCGCTCCGGCTTCTTCGGCTTCCGTCGCTTTATCGCCCTGAGCAATCACGACAACCGTTTTCGTTGTTCCTAAACCATTCGGCAGAACAATCGTGCCGCGAACCAACTGGTCGGCTTTTCGCGGGTCAACCCCAAGCCACATCGTCAGTTCGACCGTTTCGTCAAAATTTGCAAATGCAATATCTTTTAATAAAGTGATCGCATCTGCCAAAGCATATCTTTTTTCCGGCTCTACTTTCTCAAAAGCCTCACGATATTTTTTTCCATGTTTAGCCATTTTTATTTTCTCCAAGGTTCAAGCGAAGTTTCTAATGTTTGCTTCTCCCTATTTTTTAAGACGCGGTGATGGAGGAAACACGCGACGACGCGGCGAGAAAAATCTCGGTGTCTCTTTGTCTCCGTGTCCCCGCGTCTTTTTATTCAATCGTAAGTCCCATACTTTTCGCCGTGCCTTCGATTGTTCGCATTGCCGATTCAATGTTTGTTGTATTCAAATCGGGCATTTTTATTTCAGCGATCTCTTTAATTTTCGCACGCGAAATTTTTCCGACCTTTTCTCGGTTTGCTTCGCCCGAACCTTTCGGAATTCCCGAAGCCTTGCGTAACAAATCCGCCGCCGGTGCGGTTTTGGTTTCAAATGTAAATGAACGGTCTGCAAAAACTGTGATAACAACCGGAACTTTCAAATCCGGGTCGCCATCCTGAGTTTTTGCATTAAACGCTTTACAAAATTCCATAATGTTCACGCCGTGTTGTCCGAGTGCCGGACCGATCGGCGGAGCAGGACTGGCTTTTCCAGCCGGAATTTGTAATTTTATGTATCCTTGTATTTTTTTAGCCATAATAATATTAATGGATAACGGATAATGGATAATGGATAATTAAAATATGTTTATTATTCCTTATCCATTAGCAGTTCTCTATTATCACTATTCTTCCTCAGCAAACGTAACTTTTTCCACATCCAGAAAATTTAGTTCGACCGGAGTTGATCGTCCGAAAATTGTAACTGTAACTTTTAAAGTGGTTTTTTCTTCGTTCACTTCTTCTACTTTTCCTGTAAAACTTGCAAATGGTCCCGATTTTATTCTAACGACTTCGCCGACATTGTATGTGAATTTCGGTTTCGGTTTTTCCGCCGCAATTTCCACATTGTGAACGATTTGATCAACTTCTCCCTGAGTTAAAGGTGTCGGGGTTTTTCCGCCCAAAAATCCGGTAACTTTCGGAGTTGATTTAATTGCGTGAAAAACATTGTCGGGGATTTTTCCCTGTTCAGTGCATTCAATCTCAACCAAAACATATCCGGGATAAAACATACGGGTTGACTCAATGCGTTTATTTCCACGCATCTCAACCACAGTTTCCTTCGGTAGTAAAACCTCCGTGATCAATTCGCTTAACTCCATATCGCGGATACGGGCGTTAAGACTTTCGACCACCTTATTTTCGTGACCGGAATATGTATGTATAAAATACCATTGCCTCATAATTTAAAAATTCCTTTAGATTTAGGCGATATAATTAACCACAGTCTTTAGTTGCTCCAGAAGAAATACCCAACCTACATCCACCAAATACAGGAAAACGGTAAAGAATATAACGCTGATAACCACGATAATCGTCGTATTTATTACGTCCTCTGAAGATGGAAAAGTAGTTTTATCCCATTCTTCACGGGTATTACGAAGAAATTCTACGACTCCTTCGCTCTTTTCCTTATTTTTTTTATCCATCGCATCAGAAGATGTTGACACTTTTTTATCTCCTTAAAATTTATCTGGCAGGGGCACCAGGATTTGAACCCGGACTTTCGGTTTTGGAGACCGACGTGCTAACCGTTGACACTATGCCCCTTTGTATAAAGTAGAGAGTGGAGAGTGGAGAGTAAAGAGAAGGATTTTGCTTCCTTACTCTCCACTCTCCACTCTTTAATCTCCACTCACTTATTTATTTTCTTTATGTAAAGTATGGCAACGGCAACGACTGCAATATTTCTTAAACTCCAGTCTGTCAGGAGTTTTCTTCTTATTTTTTGTCGTTGTGTAATTGCGTTCCTTACACTCTGTGCATTGTAAAATCACGTTATCACGCGGCATAACTTCTTTCCTCGTTTTTAGCTATCAGTAGTTAATTGTTAACTGTCAGTTTTGTTTGTTTCTTACTGACCGCTGACTGCTTCCTAGCTGACTGCTCTTTATTCCAGTATTTCCGTAACCGTTCCCGCTCCCACCGTGCGTCCGCCTTCTCTGATGGCGAATCGCAAGCCTTTCTCCATCGCAATCGGTGCAATCAACTCGATGTTCATCTCGATATTATCTCCCGGCATCACCATCTCCACTCCGTCCGGTAAATTCGCTACTCCCGTCACATCCGTCGTTCTGAAATAGAATTGTGGACGATAGCCTGTGAAAAACGGTGTGTGTCTGCCGCCTTCTTCTTTCGTCAAGACGTAGGCTTCAGCTTTGAACTTCGTGTGCGGTGTGATACTTCCCGGCTTCGCTATCACTTGTCCGCGTTCAATCGCCGATCTTTCTACTCCGCGAAGCAATAGTCCGACATTATCGCCCGCCACTCCTTCATCAAGTAGTTTCTTGAACATCTCAACGCCCGTGCAAACCGAATTCTGTGTGTCTTTAATGCCGACGATCTCCACCGCCTCATTGACCTTCACAATTCCCCTCTCGATTCTTCCCGTCGCTACCGTTCCTCTACCCTGAATTGTGAAAATGTCTTCCACCGGCATTAGGAATGGTTTGTCCGTCTCTCTCTCCGGTTCGGGAATGTAGCTGTCTACTGCGTCCATCAATTCTATGATTTTAGCTTCCCATTTCTCATCGCCTTCAAGTGCTTTTAATGCCGACCCTTGGATGATCGGAATTTCATCGCCCGGATAATCATATGCCGACAGCAAATCTCTGATCTCCAGTTCAACGATCTCCAAGAGTTCCTCATCTTCGGCTGACACCATATCCACCTTGTTCATAAAAACAACCATCGCCGGAATTC
>JALZKH010000062.1 GCA_030859345.1 Acidobacteriota bacterium
AACTATGTGTCGTGCCATGGCGATAACCGTTTTCCAAGGCTTCGCATTGTTTTTTCGTTAGTTCGATTACTTTTATTTTACCCATCTCGCTTGATAGTCTAAACTATTTCTGCACGATTACTTAACACGGATTAGATCAATGTGATAAAACAACTTTCTCTCACAATGTTGTTTGATATTTCGATGCAGATATGCGGAAATTGTGTAAGGTTTAATTCATATTTATCTAAAAAATTTATGTCAAACAAGAATTTGCCACCAACGGTCAAACCACATTTTATCGGCGGACATTTCATAAAATTCCGTCGTCGTCCGGTTGATTTTTTGACCGAGATGGCAGAACTTGGCGACATAACATTTTTTCGGCTTTTCAAATATCCCGCATATTTTTTGAATCATCCCGATCTGATCCGTGATGTTTTGATTACGAACAACGCAAAATTTCATAAAGGACGGGCATTAAAGCGTGCGAAAGGTTTGCTCGGCGAGGGACTTCTGACCAGCGAAGGCGAAAAACATCTGCGGCAGAGGCGTATGATTCAACCTGCTTTTCACCGCCAACGAATCGCCGAATATGCCAAAGCGATGGTTGAAGATGCCGTGAAAATGCGGGACGAATGGCAGGACGGCGAGGTGCGGGATATTGATAAGGAGATGATGAAACTCACTTTACAAATCGTCGGGAAAACTCTGTTTAGTGCAAATGTTGATGATGAAACCGATGAAGTAAGTCAGGCGATAACTTCTTTGATCGAGATGTTTAATTTTCTGGTCGTGCCTTTTTCGGAGATTTTGGAAAAACTGCCGATTCCGCACGCCAAACGCTATAAAACTGCACGCCAAACGCTTGATCGTGTAATTTATAAAATCATTAATGAACGCCGAAAATCGGGCGAAGATAAAGGAGATTTGCTCTCGATGCTTTTAATGACACAAGACGAAGAAGACGGCGTTGGAATGTCCGATGAACAAGTCCGCGATGAAGCCTTAACGCTTTTCCTTGCGGGACACGAAACTACTGCCAACGCAATGACTTGGACATTTTATCTGCTTTCACAAAATCCCGAAAAAGCTGCCAAACTTAACGAAGAATTGGACAAAATTCTAAATGGAAAAACGCCTTCGATGGAAGATGTTCCAAACCTAAAATACACCGAATCCGTCTTCGCCGAATCAATGCGGCTTTTCCCGCCCGCATGGGCAATCGGCAGGCTTTCAATCGAAGAACATAAGTTCGGCAAATACAATATTCCGAAAGACGCTTTAGTTTTATTAAGTCCTTACGTAACGCACCGCGACGAAAGATTTTGGGACAAGCCAAACGAATTTATCCCCGAACGATGGGAAAAACAATCCATCAAAGAAGCTGGCAATAAATTGATATATTTCCCGTTCAGCAAAGGCGTGCGAAGCTGCATCGGCGAAAGTTTTGCGTGGATGGAAGGGATTTTGCTCGTCGCAACTCTTGCCCAAAAATGGAAGCTAAGTTTGATGCCCGAACAGAAGATCGGTTTGAATCCTTTAATGACTTTGCGACCGAAATTTGGGATGAAAATGAAGATCGAAAAACGTAAGAAGCCTCAATAAAATTGTGTAAGTTACCTCTAATTCAAATCATCATCACCAGTTTGCAAACGTCCCATAATACTTGCAATTACCGTTATTAACTCATCGGGTTCGACGGGTTTTGAGACGTGGTTTTGATAGCCTGATGAAAGTGCCTGCATACGGTCTTTGGCTCGTGTGAAGGCGGTTAAGGCGATGGCGGGAGTTTGTTTCTGTTGGGCATCGGGCAAATTTCGGATTTTGCGGATTAATGAATATCCGTCTTCTTCGGGCATTCCGATATCTGAAACCAGAACATCAGGATTTTTGTCTTGAATTTCGACTAACGCATTGGCGGCAGAATCGGCTGTGATGACGGTTGCTCCGTAGAATGTCATTGCCTGTTTGAGAAGGTGGCGGGTGTCTTCTTCGTCATCAACCACAAGAATTAGAAGACCGTCGAGGCTCAGTTTTGAATCTCTTTCCAAGCCGATATTTTCCGCCGAAGGTCTGACTTCGGAATCTTGTTCATGCGGCGAAACGACAAGCGGCAGACGAACTGTAAATGTCGAACCTTTGCCCTCACCTTCGCTTGTAACGTGAACTGTTCCGCCGTGCATTTCGGTGATGTGGCGGACGATTGCCAAACCTAATCCTAAACCACCGAATTTCCTTATACTCGAAGCATCCGCTTGGCGGAAACGGTCAAAAACATACGGCAGAAATTCTTCTTTGATGCCGACTCCGGTGTCTTTTATGTGAAGATTTACAAAATCTTCCTCACGTTCGATCTCCAGCGTAACTTTGCCGTCATTCGGTGTGAATTTAATTGCGTTAGAGAGCAGATTCCAGAGAACTTGCTGCAAGCGATTCATATCACCGGAAATATGACTGACATCTGCATCTTCTTTTACTTCAAGAGTTATGCCTTTCGCTTCAGCCGCCGGGCGAATAGTTTCTAATGCAGATTCGACAATATTTATCGGCTTGATCGTCATCACCTCAAGCCGCAATTTGCCGGAAATTATCCGCGATACATCCAATAAATCTTCGATCAAACGGTTTTGCGATTCGGAATTGCGGACAATCGTATCAACCGCATTTTCGGTTGTTTTTTCGTCGAGTTTTCCTTTCTGCATCAAGCGTCCCCAACCCAAAATCGAGTTGAGCGGAGCCCGCAATTCGTGCGAAACGGTGGCGAGAAATTCGTCCCGCATATGGTTGGCGATCTCGGCATCTTTGCGGGCGGCTTTTTCATTTTCGAGCAGACGTTCGCGTTCACTTTCGGCTTCCTTGCGTTTGGTTATGTCGGTTACAGTTCCGTGCATTTTCAAAGCATCATCACCGTTTTCCTGAATTTTTCCGCGTGCCGAAATCCAGCGTATTTTGCCGTCCGCACGTTTGATCTCTGTTTCAAAATTCCATTCCGTTTTTCCTTCGATTGCTAATTGAAATTGTTTATTGACCGCCTTTCTATATTCCGGCAGAATGTGATCGAGAAACATCTCATAATTCCATTCGGGCAGAAGTTTTTCGTAACCGAATATCTGATCGTGGCGTAATGATCGGGTAGTGTTTTTACTGTCCACATCAAGACTCCAGATACCGACTTGAGCAACATCCAGAACAAATTCCATCAGATCATTACTGCGATGCAGAGCATCTTCAAATTCGCGGCGTTCGGAAATGTTGCGTGAAGTAGCGATCATACGAATCGGTTTGCCGTCTGCACCGAAAATAGGAGCGACTGAAACATCCCACCATTTACCATTTCCTTTGATGGTTTTGCAAAAACCTTCGAAGGTAGCAGTTTCACCTTTCGCGGCGGATTGAACTGCCTGATAAGCTAACTCGTTTTCGTCACCTTCCCAGAATTCGACCCACTGTTTGCCGGAAACTTCGGCAAAATCGTCAATTTCCATAAGACATAAGCCATTCTTATTCATTGAATTAATCTTTCCGTCAAGTTCCAAGACCTTCACGCAATCGGGGCTGTTTTCAAAAATACTGCGGTTGAATTCTTCGCTGTTTTTTAATTCCAACTCTGCTTTTTTGCGGTCGGTTATGTTGATATGCGATATTGCCGCTCCGCCGTCTTCGCCCTTCATCGAACTGATCTGCAACATAAACCAGCGTTTTTCGGTCGGTGAATGACACGGATATTCGTGATTGAACGAGTCTTTTTCGCCATCCAAAATTGCTTTCAAATTTCTTGCTACTTCGGAAACTTCTTCGCCGGCTTCGTCTGAACTTTGACAAACAGTTAAGTAATTTTGTCCGATCCCGGTCGAAAAAATCTGATTTTCGTCAGAATTATCTTCAGCAAACTTGTTCCACGCATCATTAACTGCAATTATATTTCCTTCCTTATTCACAACTGCAACGTGAGCCGTCAGCGAATTAAGAATTGCATTTGCAAAGTTCTCGCTTCGCCGCAAAGCATCTTCGGCTTCTTTTCGCGGGGTCAGATCGAGTCCCGAAGGAATCAGATGAGTGATGTTTCCGTCATCGTCATAAAGCGGAGCCATCATAAAATCAATCGGAATAAATACATCATCAGCAAGCCGAACATTTATGTCATATCGAACTCTTTCGCCGGACGCAACTTTTTGGATAGATTCTTCTAACTGTTCCTGAATTTCTTTTGAATAAGACCACCAATAAGTGTCGGCAAATTTTTTGCCAACCACATCTTCCAATTTGAGCGAAGCGGATTCTAAAGCCGTGCGGTTTGCTTCGATCAGAGTTCCATCGGGCGACAGAACACCGACAAATGCGAATAAATTATCAATGATGTTTCTGACATTTTGCTCACTTCTTTTAAGCGTGAATTCGCCTTCTTTGCTGTCTGTGATGTCGCGGCAGTTTCCGATAACCTGTTTTATATTGCCGTTTTCATCGAGTTGCAGTTGTCCCGTGCAATGATTCCAACGAACTGTTTCGTCGGGCAAAATAACCCGAAATTCAGCGTTGAATTTTGATTTATCGGTTAAAGATTTTTGAAAAAGTTCTTCGATCATAGTAGAATCTTCTTCGTGGATTCGGCTAAAAACAGATGTTCTCAAACCATCAAATTCCAATTCCGACAAACCGAAAAGACCCAATCCGCGCTCATTTAAATCAACCGAATCTGTTTCGGGATCAAATATCCACGTTCCCAAACTGCCGGCTTCCAATGCGACTTGATGGTATTTCTCAAACTGCTCACGCTTTATTATCTGTTCTTCCAGTTCATCATTTTTTTGCTGTAATTGTTTTGTTCTTTCTTCAACGCGGGTTTCCAAACTTTTGTTTGTTTGTCGCAGATCGTTTTCCGCCACAAAACGCTTTTTAGTTTCACGACCGATGACGAAATTAGCAAACACCAGCGAAACAACTCCGAGCGAAATACCTAAAAATAATAAGATCAAAGTGTTGAAAATACTGTCGTTCAATTCTTTTTCACGAATTTGCAGAAGCCTCTTTTCCTCATCCTTCATCGTTTTGATCGAAGAACGAATCTCATCCATAATCTTCATTCCCCGCCCGCTTTCAATGGTTTCGCGGGCAGATTCTATCCCATTCGTGCGGCGGGATTCGATCAAATTCTTTGTGTAAGTTGTTTTGTTTTCAACCTTCTCCGCCAGATTTTTAAGCTCTGCTTTTTGTGCCGGATTATCGCTGATGAGATTTTCCAATTCCTGCAAATTCCGTTTGATATTTTGCGAGGCTTCGTCATAAGGCTCTAAAAATTTCTCATTGCCTGTAATAATATAACCGCGTCCTCCCGTTTCAACATCAATCGCACGGCTTAAAACATCGTCCAATTTGAGCAAAACTTCCTGAGTATGCTTTTCCCAATTCAAAGCCGAAGCCATATATTTTGAGCTTCTGTAAGAAAAAATCCCCAAAGCCACGAGAATGATGAGTGCAAATAAAAATGCGATTTGAATTTGTCTTCCGACCGATAATTTCATTATTTTATAATCCCTAAGTGTATGAGAGTTTTATTTTATCCACTATGAACTAATTTGAAAAGTTATCTGTAATATAACGTGAGTTCGAGATAAGAAATTTAACTGCGAAATAAACGAAACTTTCACAAAAAAATACGAGATAAAGATTAAATTCTATTTAAGCCTTGTATATTTTCGTAAATTTTCGTGTTTTTTTCGTGCATTTCTTAGTTAGTTTTCTTACTTTCACAAAGTTAATTTTATATCGAACTAACGTTGGTTTATGAAAACGGTGAACTTTTGATTAATGATAATTTAGCAGAGATTAGAAAACGTGCAAAGTTTTATTACAAGAGAAAAAATTTTACGCAAAGTTGCAAAGGACGCAAAGAAAAAGAAGAAGTCGAAAATTATTAATCTCGACTTCTTCTTTTTCACTTTTGCTCTATAACCTTTAAATAGCTTCCGCTCCGAGTGCCCGGTTGAAGTGCATATATAAATCGTTAAAATCCTGTAATGCTTTATTTAGAATTAAAGGTAATTGCTCAATATCTTCCGAACTGACGATGAGATTGATATTTCTCAAAAATGCTTCGTGGGCGTTCATTGTTGTTACGCCGTCTTGAATTGAAACGAGGAATAAACGTCTTCTTTCCGAGGCATACATTGCATTTACTTTTTGCTGAAGGATTGCCGCACCGCCGAGTTCAGCAGCGAAATCGGGCGAGAAAAGTAAAACTTCCGTTTTGCCCTCTCGGAGTCTTTCATTTGCCTGAGCCGGACTTTCGGCAAGATAAACCTTAAAACCAGAACTAACCAATTTTTTGGCAACTATCTCCCGATGTTTGCCGAGACAAAGCAATACGCGACGGGGTTTAATACTTTCTTCATCGCTGCTTTCAAGCACCTTATTTTCTGTCTGCAAAGCAGAAAGCAGCGAACGCAAAGCACTATTTATTTGCAGTTCGGATTCTTTTGCCGAAAATTCACCGGCATTATCTCCGACAGCCGGGGCTGGCGAATTTGATTGCAATTGCTGAACTGCCGACATATCTTTGCCGGGCGTAACCCGAATCATATTTTGACAGCGTGGACACCGAACCGTAAATAGTTTGGTCGGAATTTTTGACTCATCGAGTTGGAGTGAAACTGAACAATTGTCGCAGCGTATAATCATATTTTTGTTCGTTGTTCGTTGTTCGTTGTTCGTTATTCGTCGCCAGTAAATTACTGCAACTAACCACAAACAACTGACAACGAACCAATATTTATTCAATCATATCCAGAACCGAACCAGCCGGATTTTGCGGTTTTGGCAGAGGTGTAATTGGATCTTGCTCTTCGATTTTATTTTCTTGCTCATCTATGAAATCTTCGGTTGAACCCAAACCTTTGAGTTGGAGCAAAAGATTATTTTTATTGGTTGCATAAGATAAGCCGTCTTCCAAGGTAATCATTTCTTTCAAAATCAACTCGCGGATAACGCCATCAAAATCCTGCATTCCGTCTATTTCGCCGTCGCGGATTGCATCGAGCAGAGTTTTACCTTCGGATTCGCCTTTTTCAATATATTCGCGGGTTCGCGGATTTGATTTCATAATCTCGACTGCCGCAATTCGTCCTTTGCCGTCGGCTTTCGGGATCAGGCGTTGGGAAACTATGTAACGGAATGTCTGTGCAAGGCGTGTGCGGATAATTTTTTCTTCATTTTTCGGATATAAACCAATGATGCGGTCAACGGTTTTTGCAGCGTCAATCGTGTGCAAAGTTGATAAAACAAGGTGTCCGGTTTCCGCCGCTTCGAGGGCAATTTCCGCCGTTTCCAAATCCCGCATCTCGCCGACGAGTATTACTTTTGGTGCCTGCCGCAAAGCCGCACGCAAAGCCGAGCCGAAACTTTTCGTATCAGAACCAACCTCGCGTTGATTTATTGTGCATTTATTATGTGAATGCAGAAACTCTATCGGGTCTTCAATCGTTACGATGTGATAGCTTTTTAGTGCATTGATTTGGTCAATAACCGCCGCCAATGTCGAACTTTTACCGGAGCCCGTCGGACATGTAACGAGCACCAACCCGTTTCTCAATTCGCAAATATCGGCTAATTGAGGCGGAACATTCAGCGATTCAAAACTCGGAATTTCGTGCGGAATCACACGCATTACGATTGAAAACGAACCGCGTTGCTGAAAAATATTGACACGGAAACGACAGCGGGCGGGCAGACTCCAGCTTAAATCCGCCGTTCCCATTGTTGATAATTGTGCAGATGCTTCAGGGTTATCCCTTAGAAGCGACATCGCAATCATCTCGGTCTGAAAAGCCGAGAGCCTCCCTAAACCGATTGGTGAAGAGGAATACAACGAACCGTTAATTTCAATCTGCGGCTTTTGTCCGGTTGAAAAATTAAGGTCGGAAACATTTTCGGATACGAGCAGCATCTGCTCTATTATCGGTGCTACATCAAGCAAACTCATTATATGGAAATTACTCCTTAGAAGTGATTTTGAAGAAAAGTGTTCTGTGAGAACTCGTAGGCAGTTTAAGGTGTGAAGCATCTGTCGCTTCAATCTGAATCTATTTTGACTTATCTGTAATTTAATTGCAAGTAAAATTTTAACCGTATTTAAGATTTTTTAACAAAAGCTGTTTGTGATCATAATTTTCAAAAGTTTGAGTGATATTTTCCGAATCGGATAAAATGCCGCTGATTACTGCCACAGAATCTGCTCCGGCTTCTAAAACTTCCCGATAATTTTCGTAATTTATCCCGCCGATTGCGACGAGTGGAAATTCTCCGATTTTTTTTCGTATCTGTTTTAAGCCATTAATACCGACAACTTCATCAGGATTTTTCTTTGTCTTTGTCGCAAAAACAGGTCCGATGGCAATGTAATTAATCGGTTTCTTTGTAGCTTCAAACGCTTGTTTTAAATTGTGAGTTGAAAATCCGATTATCGCCCGTTTCCCAAGAATTTCTCTTGCTTTTTCGGGAGGCAAATCGTCTTGTCCAAGATGAACTCCGTCGGCTTTCAGCGTTAGTGCAATATCAACGCGATCATTGATTATAATTTTTACATTATGCTCGCGTGCAATTTCCAAAGCCATTTTTGCAGATTCAAAAAATTCAATCGGCGAGGCGTTTTTTTCACGCAGCTGAATAACTTCAGCACCGCCTTCGATCAATTTTTTGACTTGTTCGGCGTGTGAAATTTTGGTCAAACCCGCGTCCGTAATCGGATAAATTTTTGGCAGTAACATTTTATTTTCAGAGAGATTTTGACATTAGATAAGCGTCTTCGCCATTGCTGTAATATTTATCGAGTTTTTGGATGATGACATAGCCGTATTTTGAATAAAGGTTTTGGGCGGCAAAATTGCTGACACGGACTTCCAGCACGACCGAATCGAATCCTTTTTTCAGCAGAATATTTTCGGCATAATTTAATAACTTTCTCGCTAATCCGCGTTTGCGGTGTTCGGGTGCGATTCCAATGGTCGTAATATGTCCTACTTTTTTATTGTTTGCGACGATAAATATAAATCCGACAATACTTTCAGAAGCCGTAATTAACCGATAACCCAAAACATCCGGATCGGTTAAAAGATATGTAAATGTCGCCTTATTGTAATTTTCGCCGTGCTTAAAACAACGCAGATTAAGCAGTAGAATCTCCTTTAGATTTTTTTTCGTCAGCGGATGAATCGAATAAATTGTCGGCGGTGCAGGAATAATTATCTCCGGCTCGACTTCAAATTCAGCCGGAATAAAAAATTCCTTGATTTTTTGCATAACTGCCATACTTTCAAGTTAGTTCAGAGAATCAGCATACAATCACCGTAACTGTAAAAACGATATTTTTCGCGGACGGCGTGTTTGTAATTTTTCATTATAAAATTATATCCGCCAAAGGTCGAAACCAAAACCAGAAGAGAAGATTTCGGAAGATGAAAATTTGTCAAAAGTCCATCTATTGCTTTAAATTTATAACCGGGCGTAATCGTCAAATCCGCAGTTTGTCTGCCGCTTAGGAACATATTGTTTTTTGAAACAGTTGTTTCCAAAGCTCTGGTCGTCGTCGTCCCGATGGCGATAATTCTTCTGTTTTGAGATTTCGCAAAATTTAAAATCTCGGCAGATTCAGGTGAAATCTCGAATTTTTCCGCCATAACTTTATGTTCGGATAAATTCTCAACCCGCACAGGTTCAAAAGTTCCGTAGCCGACGTGCAGAGTTATTTCTGTAATTTCTACGCCTCTCGATTTTATTTCGTCCAAAATCTCAGGTGTAAAATGCAAACCGGCGGTTGGTGCGGCGATTGCTCCGCGTTTTTTTGCATAAACTGTTTGATAACGCTTGCGGTCTTTGTCCAGATTGTCTTCGTCGCGTTTAATATACGGCGGCAGAGGTGTGTTTCCGATTCTATCTACGATTTCATCAAAACTATTTGAACATTGAAATTTCACGACAACCCGACCATCCAAAGTTTTCTCCAAAACCTCAGCCGATAAATCTTCGCTAAAAATTATTTTCTTTCCGGTTTTTAAACGCTTCGCCGGACGTGCAAGAGTTTCCCAAATTTTATTTTCAATCTCTTCAACCAAAAAAAGTTCAACCTTTGCTCCCGTTTCACTTTGTCCGAAAAGCCTCGCGGGGAAAACTTTCGTATTGTTTAAAACAATTACATCGCCCTTACGCAGATATTTCGGAAAGTTAAAAAATTGCTCGTCTTTGAGAGTTTTCTCAAAATAATTTGCGACTAACATCCTTGAGATTTCACGTTTTTCAAGAGGATTTTGAGCAATCAATTCTTCTGGTAATTCGTAATCGAATTCGGAAATTTGCATAAAATGAAAATAATATAAAAGAGTTAAAAGGCAAAATTGTGGAAAATGTTTTTGATCCAAAGACAATAAAAAAAAGTCAGCCCGTGTTTCGGCTAACTCTTTAAAAACAAAATTGTGGAAATGTTTTTTTTAATAAACAAGAAATGGAGGCGGCGAGAATCGAACTCGCATCCAAAGGTTGCGACCAGTGAACTCTACACGCTTGTTCAATTCACTCAAGTTTCGTCTGGATTGAGAATGTGAATTGACAAGAACTCAAAACAGACTAGCCTGACTAACATTTCGCTCATATTCGCAGACGGTGAATATGAACTAGCTTGAACTGTGTTATACCTCGAACGGTCGCATCAAGCTGACTTCCGCTGAGGCATCTCGAAAGCTAACTTAAAAGTTAGGCTGCGAGAGCTAATTCTTGATTAGAGTTAGCATTTGTTGTTTATTTCGGCATTTATAACGGGCTACCAAAATATCGCCCGGCGTGCATCCAAAGATCTATACAATCCCCTGTCGAAGCCTGTCGCCCCCAAAAGGAATGTTATTCTACTTGCTTTTGATGAAATAAGCAACAAATATGTTGTAAAAGGAAAATAAAAAAGTTACAGATAAACTACTTTTCGACCTCTAATCTCATAATTCCCTGAAACAATTAATTTTACAGCCTCAACATAAGCCTTGTGTTCGTATTTTATTATTCGTTTTGAAAGCGTTTCCGCCGTGTCATTATCTTTTACTTCAACCGCTTTCTGCAAAACAACTGCACCGTGGTCAAGATGTTCGTCCACAAAATGCACCGTGCATCCTGAAATTTTTACGCCGTATTCAATCGCCTGTTCGTGTGCATTCAAACCTTTAAAAGAGGGAAGCAAACTCGGATGAATATTCAAAATCCGATTCGGAAAAGCCTTCACAAAATCGCTTGATAAAAGCCGCATATATCCTGCCAAACAAACCAATTCAACATCACGCTTTTTGAGTTCAGCAATAATTTCCGCATCGTGTTCATCACGCTTTCGACCTTTTCGAGCAATCGCAAGCGTTTCAATTCCCAGCTTTTTCGCTTTTTCCAAACCTTGAGCTTGTGCTTTGTCGCTGATAACTAACGCAACCTCAGAATCAGTAATTAAACCGCTCCGAACCGCTTCTGCAATCGCCAACATATTAGAGCCGCGACCTGAAATTAATATGCCGATTTTCATTAGTTCCAATTTTTTATTTTCTTCCAAAATTCGGGAAACGGTTCTTTCAAATCCCTGCAAACCAGAATATTAAAATCTTCATATTTCATTGCCAAAGAATGTCCGACTTGAGTTTTCTCCTCGACGCTTCCACAGTATTTTTCTGCTTGTTCTTTTGAAAAGCCAAGCGTAATTAAAATACTTCCGTCATAATTCTTTGTTCCCCAAAGGTAATAACTTTGGTGCGGACTGATTGCTTTCGGCAAACCATATTTCTTACCGAAAAAATCAATCGCACCTGCTTCGCCGTAATTGCTGGCGAAAATCGCGGCTTTCTCGCGTTCTTCGGGCGACAGTGAATTGTAAACTTCCGACGTTTTCGCAGTCATTTCTTCCCAACCGAACATATCACCGAATTGCTGAGGCAAAACACCTTCAAATGCTACTTCTGTTTTCGGAGGCTCAATCCCCAAAGTCTTTTGATAATTAATAAATGTTTCAATCGGCAAAATCGGCAACGCAATCGGTGCGAACATTGCTCCGAAAATAATTAAAATTAAGGGATACGCATACTTTACAAGTCTGCCGAAACGAAAACGTGCGAGAAGATTTTCCCAGAAAACTCCGCCCGCCGCAAAAAGAAACGGATAGATCGGTGCGAGATAATAATGTTTCGCTTTGAAAATTATCATCAAGACGAGCGTTATCAAATAAGCAAAACCGAGAGTGCGAAAGCGTTTTCCTTTTTCATTAAAAAGCAGATACCAAATTCCCGCAAGCCAGATCGGAGCGGTAAAAGGAAGTAAAATAAAAACTTGCTGAAAAAGAAATCCAATCGGCGAAACGACGACATTTTTTCCCGATTCCGAAACATTTCTGAGCAATTCAAGTGTCGCCCAATCATTTTGATATTGCCAGAACAAATTCGGCAAAAATAAAATAAAAGCAATCAATCCGCCGAGCCATAAATATTTATTAGCAAAGAACTTACGGTCTTTTGTCAAAAGCAAACCGATAACAAAAGCAACGCCGAAAAAGACGAGCGAATGTTTGTTCATCAAACCGAGTCCGGCAAACGCTCCGAAAAGCATCCAGTATTTTGGATTCTCACGTTTTTTTACCCAAACATAACTTAAAACGCAACCCATCCAAAAGATCGGCTCGTAAGTATTCATCGCCATCAGCGAATCAATGGCGAGATAAACAGGTGCGACCAAAACACATAGGCAGGCAAGAAATGTCGCAAAATGTTTGCCGCCAAATTCACGGACAAGAAAACCCGTTAAAATTATCTTCAAAGCCCCCGAAAGCGTCGGAAGAAGATGAATCGCACAGAGCGAATCGCCGAAAATAAAAAGGCTGAATTTTCCAATCCAAATGCTCAAAGGTGAATGATCTGGATAACCGAGTGCGATATGATTTGTGCTTTCGAGAAAATAAAGCTCATCCCGAAAATAACCATAAGCTGTTCCAGCAATAAGGAAGAGAATAATTTTTACAGAAGAGATTGCAAAAGCTATGATTAAAGGATTTTTGAAGAAATCTGTTTTATTTTCAGCAACTTCCATAACTTTCAATACGACTTTAGAATCGTTTTGTTCGCAACTTATTTCTTAAATTTTTCGGCAAAAGTATAAGCCCATTCAATTTGCTCTTGAGTATCGGGAACGGGAAAACCTCTGGCGTTTGAGATTTTCGTAAACGCTTCATCTACATCCATTCCTTTTAAAACCAAAAGACAACAAACAATCAGTGAAGAACGACCGATTCCGGCAAAGCAATGAAAGGCGATTTTTTTATTTACTTCGTAATAAGCTGAAAGTTTTCGGACAAATTTGTAAACATCTTCAAAAGAATCGGGAAGACCGTGATCGGTTATCGGAAAATTCAAATAAGTAATCAGATTTTGTCGGCAATAAAACTTTTCATTCTCAAGTCCGAGTTTTGAAATTTCTTGATCTACAAGCGTCGAAACAATTACATCAACCCCCGATTCCTTCAAAGATTTGATTTCATATTCCAGCATCTCAAAACCGCGAGGTCTCGGCATCGTCGCCAGTTTTTCATTTGTCCAATAAATTTCAGTTTGCATTTATCTAAACTAATCTTTCGGCGGAAAAAGTTTTGTTAATTTCCAAACTCTGCGGGCGTTTGTCTGCAAATCGTCGTTTATTTTCAAAGCAAAAATCGTCGCACGTCCGCAGGGAGTTTTGCCGATAACGGAAATTTTCCGGCTGTCCCAAACAAAATGTTCCGACCAATTTTGCCGATTCGGATTAAACAGACGCACACGCTTTGCCGTTATCAAATCGAAGCCGTAAATTTTTGATGATTTATGCAGATTGCAATGCCGACACGCCAGACACAAGTTTTCTGCTTCGGAATTGCCGCCTTTCGAGATTGGAAAAATATGTTCGATCTCAAGTTTGTGCGAAGTCAGAGATTGCGGTGTCAGGCAGTAACCACAGCGATTTTTCGATGCTTCGCGGACTTTTTCATCTAAATCTTTTGAGAGTTTGCTCACTTAATCAATCCGCGTTTCATTGCTTCGACAATTCCGAAGCCTTTTCGTAAATCATTGATTCTGCTCGTTTCAACCGCTTTTGTTAATTCCGCAAGTTCCTTTTTCGTCAGAGAACTTTCCCGATTTTTTTCAAACAAATAATCCAGTCGTGCTTCGTCGGGAAGCTGCAAATTTGCCAATTCCAAAACTTCTTCATCCGAACAAAATTTTATACTTTGCTCAATAATTTTTGCCTTTTCCTCAAAGCCTTTCTCATCTTCCAAAACCGCTTTCCGAACCGCATTTTTAATCACTTCGGCAACACTTTTTCTTTTAGTTTCAGCAATCCGCGAAACATCCAAATACAAATTGTCGGGCAATTTAACACTAATTTCCATAACCTAAAACCTCCGCAAAATTATATCACAAAATTTTCCTAATTTTGTGATGCGACTTGAAATTGAAATTCCTGTTTTTGCCAATTCCGTTTAAATTTTTGGCGGATACCAACCAACAGCTACCCAATGTTTTCGCGTTTCAAGTGCCATCTCGTTGTTAATTCTGAGTGCGATAACGGTTGCCCGTCCACAGACGGTTTTCCCGATGATAGTTGCTTTGTCAGAACCAAATTCAAAATGATTTTTCCAATTCTGTTGGCGAGGATTAAAAATTTTCGTTTTCCTCTTCGTTTTCGGATCAACTCCGTGAGTTTGAGAACTTTTAAAAGTATTACAAAATGGACACGCCAACCACAAATTTTCTTTATCGGACTTTCCACCTTTGGAACGTGGAAAAATGTGTTCGATTTCCAACCACGCTAAAATATATTTTTGCTCACCCAAACAATAACCGCAACGATTCTTGGCTTCGTTGCGGATTTCTTCGTCCAACTTTTTCGGAAGCCCGCTCATTTCAAATCATCGGGAGTTTTAATCAAACCACGCTGAACGGCTTCATAAATCCCTTGCGATTTCCGCAAATTTCCTACCTGATAAACCCGAAACAAAGCGTCAAATTCATTTCTCTCAAGCGGCGAAATCGTTTCTTCACGCTGTTTGTCCGACAACTCGCTCAGACGCTTATTTTCCGCTTCGGACATTTTCATATTCGCCAAAGCCAAAACTTCCTCATCCGAACAACCAGCCAAAGTTCTTTCCAAACTTTCCGCTTCTTCATCAACCGCTTTTTTTACAGCGTTTCTAACAAATTCAGCAACACTTTTTTTCTTCGTGCGGGCAATTTGCGAAATATTTTTATACAAGCTGTCGGGCAATTTTACACTAACTTCCATAACTTAAAACCTCTACGAAATTATATCACAAGATTTTCTTAGTTTTGAGATAAAGCCTAAAACTGAAAAATCTATTTTGTTGTAAAATATTAAGTAGAAACTTCCATTTTGAAATTTAATTTGCGTTTAGTTTTATCGGTTAATTTTATCCTAACTTCTAACTCGTTAAAACCCTCCACTTTAAATCTCAAAAAGTGAGTTCCTTTATAAATGTTAGGAAATCTGAATTTACCATTTTCATCAGTAGAAATTGAATCAATTTTTTCTCCCCAATCACAATTTAAAAGTTCTACTGTAACTGCTGGCAAAGGTTCCCCACTTGTGTCAGTTATAACTCCAGATAGCACTTTGGATAAGAATGGTTTTTCAATTCTGATACTTACTTGTTGGGCGTTTGAGGTTACTACTCCAAAACAAATAAAAACAGCTAAAATTAAAACTAATTTGATAACAAACTTGCTTCTCATAATAAATTTACCTCTTGATTTCCTTCAACGACTTTCCCAATCTCAAAACATTCTTCACCCAAATCTTGAACGTGCGAAACAATTTGCTCTTTATCATTTTCCGAACAAATGATCGTCATTCCGATTCCCATATTGAAAGTGCGGAACATTTCGCGTGTTTCGACATTTCCGAGTTTTTGCATCACGCTGAAAACGGGAAGTTCGTTCCAAGTTCCGCGACTTATTTCAACAGAAACATTTTCGGGCAGAATTCGCGGTATATTTTCGAGCAAACCACCACCCGTGATGTGTGCTAAACCTTTGATGACATTTTTTTCGAGCAAATCTTTTAATGCAGGTAAATAACTTTTGTGCGGTGCAAGTAAAGCGTTTCCAACAGTTTCGCCGTTTAATCCTTCGGGCGTGTCGTCAACGGAAAATCCGCCGATCTCAAAAAATAATTTGCGTGCGAGCGAATAACCGTTTGTATGCAAACCGACTGACGGCAAGCCCAAAACGACATTGCCCGCTTCGATATTTTCGCCTGTGATGACTTTTGATTTATCAACGATCCCGACGATAAAACCCGCCAGATCGTATTCGCCATCGGCATAAAATCCTGGCATTTCCGCCGTTTCGCCGCCGAGCAGGACGCATCCGTTTTCCTTGCAGGCGATTGCCAAACCTTCGACAACCGATGCCGTAACATCCGCAGAAAGTTTGCCCGTTGCAAAATAATCCATAAAGAAAAGTGGCGTTGCACCTTGCACCAGAATATCGCCGACACAATGATTTACGAGGTCTTGACCGATGGTGTTGTGAATATTAGTTTCAAAAGCGAGTTTTAATTTCGTCCCAACGCCGTCCGCCGAAGAAACTAAAATAGGTTCAGACATTTCGGGAAATTTCGCATCGAACATTCCGCCGAAACTTCCGATATTTGTTAAAGTCCGCGAGTTAAAAGTAGATTTTGCATATTCGCTGATCTTTTTAACTGCTTCATTCGCGGTGTCAATCGAAACGCCCGCATCTGCATAAGAAACCGGTTTTGTCATAATTATTTGTGATTATAAACTGCTTATAAAATTTGACCAAAGATAAAAGAAAATTAGTTTTTAATACTAAATTCATTCTCCAAAATTTGTGCGAATTCTTTTTCAGAATTTACATTAATTTCCTTTTTCTCACCATTTACAGTTTCAATAAATTTTTTATCGGTCAATGTTTTTCGTCCATTTTTTGTCATCAAAGAACAAACTTTTCCTTTTGTAAAATGTGATTCTTTTGAAGTTTGATGAAATTTGCACATTTCTTCAAATTCTGATAAATCGCGTTCTAAATCTTTAAAAATATATTCACTTTTCCAAACATCTTCGACTTTTTTCGTTACTTCAAAATATTCGTCGTCATATTTTCTAATCAAATATGTTCCGTTTTCATCATCTTGCTCCAAATCCAAAACAAATTTTAAAGGTTCAGCAATAAAATCTCCGAAGCCGACATCGCTTAAATATTGTTCGCCGTCAACTTTTGTTAGAATCGCAAGGTGATCGTATTCTTTGCCGAAATCACCTTTTCTATTGTTGACTCGGGCGGAAATTATTTTACTTTTATAACCGATTTTGTTGAGCAATTCGTAAAATAAACCGTTTAATTCATAACAAAATCCGCCGCGTTTTTGTTTAACTATTTTTTGATAAAATTTATCCGAATCCAAAATAATCGGATTTTTCCAAGGAATATCTAAATTTTCAAACGGAACGCTTAAAAGATGCAATCTTTGCAATAATTTAAGATTCTCTAAATTTGGCTCAAATCCGTTATTATTAAATCCGATTCTGTTAAAATAATCTTCTTTTTTCATATTAAGTAATCACTCACAATTAAGTTAGACTATATTTGAAGTTTGAAAACTTTATTCTCAGACTTCTGCCAAATTCATTTAAGGCTTGCTTGACCGAATAGCAAAGTCGTTCTTTGTCTTCATAA
>JALZKH010000023.1 GCA_030859345.1 Acidobacteriota bacterium
AACTTTTTCCGATAAGTTGCTACATATAAAGAATTTACCAAACTTTAAGCATAAATTTCGCTAAGTCTGTAAAACTACTGTTTACAACAATTTACAAGAGGCTTGCACCAAGAGTGCGGAAGAACCTTAAGTTAGACCATTTATTTTGTTGAAAATCAATTAAATAAAGGCTTTTAGAAAAATTATAGTCTAATCTATTTAAGCATTGTTACTTAAAGCCACTGCCACAAATGCTCTGCCGACAAACGTAATTTCAAAACGGGAAGGTGTAAATGAAGAACCTTTAACTGATTTTACGCCCGCACTGTCAATCAAAATCAAACCTTCTACGCGATTCGGATTTTGCAAAGCAACATTGAGCGAAACCTCTCCGCCCATTGAACTTCCCGCAAACCAAGCCTTTTCAATTTTCAATTTATCAAGAAACTTCTGAACCAAAACCGCCTGCTCACGCCGCGTATAATCGCCATCAGGTTTCTCCGAAAATCCGAAACCTTTTAGATCAATTGCAATCACCCGAAAATGTTCCGACAAAGGCTCAAAAATATTTCGCCAAGTATAAACGGAAGAACCGTAACCGTGAATTAAAACAAGCGGCGTTCCCGAACCTTTTTCCTGATAATGAAGTTTAATGCCGTCAACTTCAATAAATTTGCTGTATTGTGAATTTGGTATTTCGTCTTTGTGTTCCTCAAACGAAACATCACTTGGACGTGAAAACCAGAATATCGCAAAAGCTATCGCAATAACTACAATTAGAATTAATGAAATTTTAAAGAGCTTTTTGACAAAATTCATTATTCGTTAAAACCAGTAACATCATATGACATAATAATTAAGTCGTGTGTCCGGTCGTTTCTGTCAATTACGCAATCGGCAAGAAGTGCTTCCATTTTAAAACCGAGTTTTTCAAAAACCTTCCTCGCCCCTTTTTGCGAAGATGCCATCCGAGCCATCACCTTTCGCAAGCCCAAGTCGTTTGCGTGTCCAAAAATCTCGCCCGCCAAAATGCTTCCCAAACCCATTCCGCGAACTTCGGGCGAGAGTAATAAAATTATCCCGCCGAGATGTCTTGTCCACACTTGTTCCTCGTGCAAAAGGCTTCCGTGTCCGACCAATTTGCCATTTTTCTCAACTAAAATAGTTTGCAAAATCTCTTCATTAAGCCGCCGAATCCAATCGTCAACCGCCCGCTCAGATGTTATGTCAACCGCCAAAAAAAGTAAGTCATCCTTAGGCAAAGACCTCGCAAATTCCAACATCGCATCCTTGTCTTTCGGTGTCATCAACCGAAGCGTAATTTCTTCGCCCTTGATCTTTGTCGTCCAGGGATATTTTCTTTTAGTCGCTGACTCTTTTGCCATTCAATATGCTCCAAAAATTTAAGTTAATTACAGATTATCATAGACATTGAGTGAGCGGTAAGCAGTGAACTGTTAAGAATTAAACTGCTTACTGCTTACCACTTACTGCCAACTATTTCTTATCTTTTCCGAAAATCGGCACTTGTGAAGCCATATCAAGCCAGCGTTTTTGGATTTCTACATAACTTTTCATTGTCGCCTGTGCAAAATCGGCAAGTGCGGCGGCAGGATTTGAATCATCCAATTTCATTCCGTCTTTGACCGCTTTGACCATTTGCTTGTTTTGTTCTTCGGCAAATTCGAGCCACGCTTTACGCATTTTGACCATTGTTTCCAAGCCCTGTGCGGCGACGTTTTGAACATTGCCAATAACATTTGGATTTGTCAGACTCGTTTCGCTTTTAACAGTTTTCATTAAATCTTCACTTTGCGAAATAGCGATTTCCGACCATTGTTTTTGTGCTTCGACAAAACTTTCCGTTGCCTGCTTCGCCCAATTCGCCATTGCTTCCGTCGGAGCATTTTCCGCCATTCCCGTTACATTTTGAACCGTATTGAAAACAACTTCGTATTGGCGAGCCGTAATTTCCAGCCACATTTTTTGTGCTTCGGTCAGTTGCTTAACAACCGCTCTCGCCCAATCCGTCGAAGCATCAGCCGTAGCTTTTACACTTTGCTTTGTTTCTTCCTTCGCACTTGCGTCCTGTTTTGATTAAACTGCTTCATAAATTCAAACCTCAGATGAAGGTTTATTGAATAAATTGTGTATAAATAAATCCACCTAAAATAAGAATCAAACCGCCGATCTCACTTGCAATCAAGCCATACATAAAATATGTCGTGATAAAATTTCGTTCGCTGAATAAATTTTCCGTGCGGTCTAAATAACCTTCTTTCATATAACCGATAACCGCTAAAATAAAATAGGTTAGCGGAAAAAATATGATAACTATTTGCCAAAATTCGCTGAATGGCGAAAAGTAAATTAACGCCGCAATCACCAAACTCGCAAAACTGTAAAAGAACGATGTCCGATGAGCAATATCCACATAAACAGGTGCTTTGTGTTCTGGCGAACTCATAATGCACGAATATTTCCAAACTCCCGTAAGCATTCCGTTTAGAAGGAACAGCCCCGATACAAGCAATGCAACTTTCTCTGCTAAATTCATATTTATCCTCTCCAAATCAAACCCAAAACTGAACTTGCCGTTTCGATTGTTTTTCGTCTGACGACTTCCATTCCTTTCGTTAAACCTTTAAAAATTTTCAAGTTTCCTAAATCATCAAAATATGAATAGAAAATTTGTCTATCTAAATATATAAAGAGTCCGCGAATTTTTACAACTCGCAGACTTTAATAAATTTTTAACTACTTGGTAGCTGTTTTAGCTTTCGCAGTCAAGTTGTCAACTGTGTCTTGAACATTATTAACAACATTTTTGCTGATGTCCATAACTTCTTTTTGCAAAGGAAGCTCCATATTCGCAGTTGCGTTGATTAAACTTTTGCCTGTTTCAGCAAAAAGTTTGACCCAATCCTGACGAATTTTTGAAGTCGTATCCCAATAGCTTTTAGCAACTTTCATTGCTTCAACATTGGTATCATAACCGACTTTATACATTCCCTGAACATAATCTTCGGTAACTTCCGCTGATCTAACTGTAACGTCAAGTGTAGCCTGTGCCGCATCTTGGGTTAATTCAATTGCTTTATCCATTGTTTCGTTTTGTTTTGTCTTTGCCATAATTTCTATCTCTCCTAAAATTTTATAAATAATTTCTTCAAAGTTTCGGAAGCCCGTTTGAATTGCTGTCCGATGATTTAAATAATAAATGAATGACTATTCATTGTCAAGTGTTATTTCGCATTTGCGAACAAAATTTAAATTTAATTGCTAAGTTTAATAATTGCTTAATTTAGTTATAAAGAAAAATCAGTATAACGAATGATAATGAGCAAATTGGCATACTTGGAAGATGTTTTCATATTTTAATTTGGTTTTATTTACTTAACTTTAGAAATTATTAACCTGCTCACTATCATTCGTTATGCTGATTTGCTATTCGCATTTGCAAACTAGCTGTAATATAAAATTGCACCAAATTATGCTATTCTCTAAATAAATATGGCAAAAAAGAAGGAACAAGAAGAATTTGACGGAATAATAATTAAACGCTACAAAAACCGTCGGCTTTATAATACGGAAGAAAAATCCTACGTCAGCTATGAAGATTTAGCGAAGATTGTCCGTGAAGGGAATGATATAAAAGTAATTGATTCCGATGGCGAAGATGCTACCAAAGCAGTTCTGATCCAGGTGATTCTCGAAGAAGAAAAAAATGACAAAACAGTTCTGCCGACCGATTTTCTTTTTCAGGTTTTGCGTTCGCGTGATAATTCTTTACAGGACTTTTTTAAAAATCATCTCTCGGCAAGTTTTGCGGCATATTTGAAAACCAAAGAAGAATTCGATAACCGTTTCCGAAGTGTTTTGGAAATGGCATTTTCTGCTCCGCAAGCACTTGAAAAACTTGTCCCCGGTGCGGAAGTTATGCGGGAAGTTTTGACGGGAAAGAAAAAAGCAGATGAAGAAAGTGAATAATAATTAACGAAACAAACGCAGGTTTTTCTTTTGTGTTTCTTCCAATTTATCCAAAAAATCTTTACGCGGAATTTCTTTTGCTCCGAATTTTTCAAAATGCGGAGTCATAACCTGCGTATCGAGCCACGTTGCACCGCGTGATTTTAAATGTTCGATTAGAAATAAAAGTGCGAGTTTTGAAGCGTTTGATTCTTTGTAAAACATACTTTCACCGCAAAAAACTCCGCTTGCATCTATACCGTAAAGTCCGCCAACCAAATTTTCTTTTTCGTCCCAAACTTCAATGCTGTGAGCATCGCCTTGTCTGTGAAATTCCACATAAGTTGTAATAAATGCGGAAGTTATCCAAGTTCCTGCTTCGTGCGGACGTTCTGTTTTTGCACAATTTTTGATGACCAATTCAAAATCTTTATCAATCGTAAAAGTCCAATTAGTTTTTTCCAATGCTTTCCGCAGACTTTTCGGAATATGCAAATCCGCAAACTCTAAAACCGCACGCTTTTCAGGACAAAACCAAGGCAGAGGAAGTCCGTCAATATGCCACGGAAAAATTCCCTTATTATAAGCCTCCCGCAGATTTTCAATCTTCAACTCTCCGCCGAAACCGATAATGTCCGCTGCGTTGTAATAATATTGACCAAACATCACCCAATCGGTGAATTCGTGTGTGCGTGGATTTGGAAAATTTATTGAAGACATTTTATTCTATAAAATCATTTTTAAAACGGGAGTCTAAGGGAATTATAAACCAATTCAAGGAGTGAAAAAATCAACAGTTTAACTTTTAAAATTTTTAATGAATAAATGCGGGAACTATTTTGCCTTTTCGGTGTCTAAAATTAAAATCATTAATCGGGAGAGGCAAATTATGAATCAACAATTTCAAAATCTATTTGATTTTCTTAAAACTTCATTTCCATACTTTTGTATTATTGCAAGTTTGGCAGTTTCTATTTGTCTTATTGGTTATGAGGATTTTTCCGTCGAACTGCAAGAAAAAAGCGTCGTTATTAGTGAAAAAACCAGCGATTTAGAAACTGGAGCAAAAATTAGTTTTTGCACTTACGGCGGATATAGTCCTTCTCCCGCAGAAGAAATTGTTTCACTTATTTTCTATGTATTTATTGCGATATTAGGACTTATTTTTATACTTCCATCAGCCTTTGCCACAGTAGTTTTTATGTATAGTTTGCAAAGCTAAGTAATCGTGCAGAAATAGTTTAGACTATCAAGCGAGATGGGTAAAATAAAAGTAATCGAACTAACGAAAAAACAATGCGAAGCCTTGGAAAACGGTTATCGCCATGGCACGACACATAGTT
>JALZKH010000101.1 GCA_030859345.1 Acidobacteriota bacterium
ACAAATGTTTCTAAAGAAATAGCTGATGGATCAGCCAGTAAAGTTGAAACTTCCATTTCAACAATTTACAACTTTACTCTCATTTTTGCACCAAAAGTGCGGAAGAACCTTTTATTAGACCATCTCAATAGCTGTAGGTAGGGATTTTTGGCACACTACTGGGACACCAAACGGAAAAGGCAAGCCTCTCGGCTTACCTTTTCATAGCGTTAAGTTATTAAGTTTATTACTTAGCTTATCCTAATGGAGTCGAGGGGGATCGAACCCCTGACCTTATGACTGCCAGTCATACGCTCTCCCAGCTGAGCTACGACCCCAAAATTTTATTAAAAATGTAGAATTAAGAATGTAAAATTTTACGTCTTTAACAGATGAAAAGTTATCGCATTGTGTTATGCGAAGTCAAGGATAACTATATTAAATCAGATATTCAAATCTGCATATTTTAAGGCGTTAAATTTTTAGAATTTAGTTTTCCCCTTTATAATCATATATAATCTTTTTTTAGTTTAAAAATAAATGTGTAACTATTAGCCACGGAGAAGAAAAATGACCTTATTATCAAAACCAATTAAATTATTTATGTTCAGCTTAATGTTTTTTGCAGTTATATTTGCCGGAAATACAAATATATCTGCACAATCAACTTTTGCAATCACCGAAAACTCGGTCGGACGAGTTAGGCTTGGAATGACCGTTGCCGAAGCACGACGGGCGATGCCCGGATATACTTTCCGACGATCAAGCGACGGTGAAGGAGTTGCATTGATCGAAGTTAGGCGGTGGAACAGATTATATATGACACTTTACGCGGGCGAAAAAAATTCGAGCAGACCGATCAATGATTCTGCCAAAATCGAACAGATCGAAGTTTGGAATTCTTTTTACAGAACTGCAAAAGGTGTTTATCCCGGAATTCCTGTTAGTAGAGCCGAGAGAATTTACGGAAAAGTTCAGGAAATTATGATGAGCGAAATCGAATCGCGGGAATATGCAAAGTTTACCAATCAGCCGGATTATTTAACCTTTCGCGTTCAGGCTAAAGATGCAACGGCAGGCGTTTATCCACGCGGACAAATGACAAGTATCCGTGCCGCTTCAAACGCCTATATCGCCGGCATTATTATTTCCGAAAGAGGAAATGCAGATAACAACGACGGTTCAAACTCAGGATTTTCGAGCAAATATACAGATTTTGCCAAGGACTGCGAAACATCCGTCGGGCAAGGAAGAAATAGCGAACATATTTCCACTTTCTGCAAAGGCTACGGCGATTACCGCGTTCATATATTTGACACTGCGACAACCTTAGAAATCAATGCCGAAACGGACAAGGAAGCGGAAATTTATCATATAACTACACAAAGTCTCGATTACGATATTGACAGTCAAAAACTCGAATGGCGGATGGCAGACGGCAAACCTTTTGCGGTTATATTTCAAGCCAATAAATATCAAACAAGCCAAAACGGTTTGATCTCTTACCCGCAAAAAATCGTCGGCTCTCATTATATCGTCAGAGGTTTGGAAGGTTTCGAAGATTTAAGTTATGAAATGGACATTACAAGAGAACCGAATCTTCTGCAAAAAGCCCGCGAAATGGCTGATGTCGCCTATCTCAAGAAAAATCCTTCAATGGAAAATACGGGTGGAAACACGAGCGGCGGCACGGGTGGAAATTCTTCCGGCACAGCATTTCAAAATGTTGATATAAACCAAATAAATCAAACGATTGACCGAGCCGCCCGCCGCGGCAATGCTTGGGTTAAATCTCCGATGCAGATTTTAACCAGATTAACGGGAGATTTCAGCGAAATGAAAAACCGCACTATCGAACTTACAAGTCCGACGAGCGAGGCGGCCGGCGAAATTATGGTAACTGTTACCAACGACGGTTTATTGGATGATTCCGTGCGGAGCGAAAAATATATGTATAAACTCGAAAAAACTTCGAGCGGTGTCTGGAAAGTTACATCCGCCCAAAAATCATGGCAATGCCAACAAAACAGAGGTCATCAGGATTTTTCCGCCGTGTTGTGTAATTAAAAACAAAAAAGACCTGCAAAAAATTTTACAGGTCTTTTTACTTTTTATTACTAAGATCGCAAAACGGATAAACTTTTTTTAGTTTTACTTTTATTAACCTTTTGCCAAAATTTCCCGAAATTAAAAACAAAAAGTCCAAATGGTTCGATTCCCTGTTTGTTTGTGGTTTGATGATGTTTCTGATGTGCCGCACGAATTGTCAGAAGCAATTTATTCTGTGAACCAAACGGCAAAAAACGGCGATGCGTAAAAAGATCGTGAACAATAAAATAAAACACGCCGTAAATCGCACTTCCCAAACCGATTGGAAAAGCAATTGATTCGCTCAAAGGATATTCAGCGAAAACAAGCAACAAAACCGAAACTCCGCCAAAGATCACGGAGAAAATATCATTAAATTCAAACGTACCTTTCGACGCAGTATGGTGAGATTCGTGAATCCGCCATAAAATACCGTGGAAAAACCAACGATGCACGACGTAAGAGAAAATCTCTAAACCAACAAATCCCAAAATTATTAGAGCAAAAAATTCCATTGCATATATTTTACATATAAATAAATAAGAAAGGTAAACGAAAAATAAAATTTTCCTTTTTTGTATTATTTCGTGAATTTCGTACTTTACTTTATAAACTCAAACTCACCAAACTTTTCAGGAATGTGAAAATTCGGCTCATCTGTCATAGTCGGCGACCAACCCAAATATCCGCGATTCGACTCAGTTCCAACGGCACGCAAAATATTTCCAAGCCAAACATCGCCAACCTTCGGAGTTTTGCCAAACGCTTTCCATTCAACCTTAAAAGCCATTACAACTTTATCTTTCTCAATTTTTGCTGCAGTTTTCATTCCCGAATTATAATCAAAACCAGTTTCGCGTTTGTCGGGCATTTGATGAATTTTTAAGTCAATCCATTCGCCCGTCGGTGCGACTTCAAACTCGAAATACTTGCGAAATTCATCTTTATTTGGAGCAAGGAAAATTTCACAAACATCTTTTTCCCAAAGTTTATCGGTTTTACTTTCTAAATTCGGTTCATTATTTACAACAAGCGGTTCATTTTGATTCGCTTCAAATCGCACGTAAAGCGAAGTATCCGACCACAAAAGTTTAGTCTTAAACTGCCGACCTTTCGGTGCTGTTTCGCCCGACCAATAATATTTGGTTTTTATATTTTGAGCTTTTTCCCAAAACTTATTATCAAGTTCCGAAATCGGAAAATCTTCGGAAATATATTGAATTTCGGATTTTGGTTTTTCGCTCATTTGATTTGGATTTTGAGCATAGGAGTCGGTGAGAGAAGTTATTAAAAATATAGAAAGTATGAGAATTTTAGGAAATATTTATTTATTAACCAGCTTTTTGATTCGTGAGCCGTTCTTTTCCCACCAATCCGATTTTATTTCTTCGGAAATCACTTCGGCTTCGTCTTCCGTTATTTCGCTTTTTCGCAAAATAAACTCTGTTGTCAAAGAAGAAATAAATTGTTCGATTTCCTCTGCACTAATTTCGTTAGTTGGAATCGAAATCAATAAATGATCTTTTGTTTTTTTTGTTTCGATGGTTACGCTCATAAAGTTATTATAAAACCATTTTGCTTTTAAGTCATTATTTTTTTGATGGTAATGGTTTTTTCAAACTCCAGAATTCCAAATCTTGAAACTCTCTTTCCAATTCATCCATATCATCATTTCCTACCTCACTTGAAAAAGGTTCGTCCAAAATATATCTAACTTTTGCAAGTTTTGGTAAAACCTTCCAATCGTCAAGAAAATTTGATGATAACGCGTTATATTCTTCGACGGTTTCGCAATCCTCATAATATGAGCCGATTCTATCCAATGATACAACCATCATTTCCAAGTAAGTTAAAATCTTAATGATGTCTTTTTTGCGATAAGAAACAATTTCGTCTTCCATATTTATTTATTTTGATTGAAAACAGTTTTCGCCGCCATTTTCGCCAGTTTCCATGTTCTGTTCCAGTCTATTCCTTCGTTTTCGCCGTCTTCATTTCGTCCGAGAATTTTGTCAACAAAGATTTTTCGTAAATCTTTTCCTTCTCGTTTAAGCATAAATTCTTTAGCGAAAGGTTTTGCCGTCAGGAAGAAATTAAATTCGGGATCCATCACGATTCCGATGCCTTCGAGCGTCATTAAGGCACGCATAATGTATGTGAAATTTGCGGGCAGGCGGAACGGATAATCATACATCACGTCGGCTAGATCATAAGTTAATTCCTTAAAATTTACATCTTTTAATTTCAAATCCAAGTGGAATTTGAACATACGTTTGACGACCTCGCGGACGGATTGTTCGTCCGCTCCGGGTTTGAGGAAATCAAGATCAATTAAATCCTGGGCGATGCCTTCGGGGTCTTTGGCGATGACGTGGAAAAATGCGTCAATCATTTTTGCCTGCAGTTTCGGCGTGATGCGTCCGACCATTCCGAAGTCGAAAAACGCGAGCCTTCCGTCGGGCATTACGAGTAAATTTCCCGGATGCGGATCGGCGTGGAAAAATCCGTCTTCGAGCAATTGTTTTAAATAAGTTTTGATGAGCAAACGATTGACTTTTTCGGGCGAAATTTTTCTTGCTTTGAGTTTGTCGAGTTCGATAACTTTATCGCCGTAGATAAATTCCATCGTTAAAACTTTCGAGGTCGTCGCGTCCCAATAAATTGTCGGAACGTGAACATTTCCCCAATCTTTGAAATTTTCACGAAAACGATCAGCGTTGCGACCTTCGGCGGCGTAATCCATTTCTTCGTGAATCGTTTCGTCAAATTCGCGTAACATTCCAGCCCAATCGGCATTTTCATTAAGGCTCGGAAAACGCTCGGCGAATTTTGAAACTTTTCGCAAAATCTCAACGTCGCCTTTGATAATTCCATCAAGATTCGGGCGTTGAACTTTGACCGCAACCGTTTCGCCTGTTTTTAATTTCGCCCGGTAAACTTGTCCAAGCGATGCCGCCGCAACAGGTTCGGCTTCAAATTCGTCATAAACATCGGAGATTTTTCGCCCGAATTCTTTCTCGATTCGTGCGAATGCAACTTCATTTGGAAATGCCGGAACATCATCAACAAGAGTTCCGAGTTCTTTTACAAAAGGAAGCGGCAAAAGGTCGGCACGAGTTCCCATTGATTGCCCGATCTTGATAAATGTCGGACCGAGTTTAACGATCTCGTCTTTGAGCCAAAGTGCCTGCTTTTCCTGTTTTGCCTCTTTGTTTTTCTCGCTTCCGACAAAAAATTGCTGCAAAGTTAAGATGAAATCGTGGAAAAACCACAATTTCACTGCATAAAATTTCTCACCTAAAATTGCCATCCAAGATAATTGTTTCGCAGTTTCGAGTCGTGCTTCTTTAACTTTCAAATGCTGTTTGCGGTGCAGATCGTATTGATCGAGATACAAATAAAGAGCGAGCATTCCGATCACACGCGAAACTTTTGCCAGCCGCAGCCAACCGTGAATGCCTTGATAACTTTTCTCAACTCCTCGTTCAGAATCGGTTAAATCACGTTCAACTGCAACGAGTTGTTCATTCGTAACGCTTTTTACAAACGGAGTTTCGCCTTGTTTTACTAACGCTCGATTGCCATTATTGTCATTCAAAGCCTTCGTATTTTCCGTGATCTCCCGAAGTTCCGCCATCGCCGCTTCTTTGTTTTTCAAAATCGTTCCCTGCTTGTTCTCGCTCATAAATTATTCCTTAAAATCATTCTATCATTTAGAGGTAGAAAGCAAATAATAGTTTGCACCATCTTTCACAAACCCAAGTTGTTTACAGATTCAATTTTTCTAAAACTTTGAATCCAACATAATCGGCTTTTTTTGAAGAGTAACCACGATAATAACAATTCCAATAACTAATCATTCGTTGCTTGGTTAATTCCAGATATTGCGGATTTTCTTTGGCAAGAGAAATCATATCTTCAGTTAATTTTTCACTCAAGTTATCATTTACAACATCAATGATCTGTATGACATATTCACCCAACAGTTGGAAAACAAAAGGTGTAATAATGGATTCTTTGCTTGAAATTATTTTCTCCAAAGATTTTTGTCTGACAAACCCATTGTGATGTCGTGTAAATAAACAATTCAAAATAACAGATTCAGTTTCGTTAAGATTTACAGAATTTATTTCTTGAAAATAAATTCTGTAAGGAATTTGCAATTTTTCACTTTGAAAACTGACAGAAAAATAATCACTAAATTCATCAAAATCAAACTCACTTACAAACGATACTTTTTGCTAAAGAGAAATGATGTTTGATTCGAGTGATTTAGGGAAAGATTTCAAAATTTTAGATTCATATTCCATTATTTCTAAGGCAAAATCTCAAACGCTCCGCAATGATTTGGTTTGAAAATTCCAAAATGTCGGCGGTCAATTGTGAGAACTTTTGTGATGTTTAATCTTTCGGCAATCGCCACGATACAAGCGTCAACAAAATCTATATCTGCGTCGTTATATTTTCGCAGAATTTCCGCGGTTCGTTTGTAATCCTTGGATATTGGCGTTTCGAGTTGAAAATTTGTAACGGCAAGGCTTTCTGTAAATTTGCTAACGCTTCAACGCCTTGATTTTTCAATAAAAAGTAAGCGGTTTCAGTAATTGCGGGAATTGGTAAAATAATATTCCCACGAATTGTTTGAGTAACTTTTGTAACAGATTCGTGATGTTTGTCGGAATCATCTATCGAGGCATAGAAAAACCCCGAATCAAGTAAATAATCTATCATTTTTTCACACTAAAACCTTCTGCTGAATCAAAATCTTCCGAGTATAAAATTTCGTGCATACGTTCCGAAGTATCGGTCTTTCCGCTTGAAAACATTCCGATAAACGGCTCAAACGGGTTTTCGTATTCGGAAGAATCTTCCTGTTGATTGCCATTGTCAGATGCTTCAAAATTTTCGCCGTTTCCGTTTGCTTTTTCTTCAACGATTTCTTCAAGTAAAACACCCGCAACATCCGCAATATTCTTTCCATTTTTTTTGGCTATCTCTTTTAATTTTAATTCGGTTTTCTCCGAAATATTGACATTCATAGTTTTTACCTCACCTTAACATTTTATCATTAAAAAAAGTTTCAAGGTTTATTAAAGTATATTCAATTATAAAATCATACTGTATTATTTTAATTTTTAGTTCCTCTTGGGTTTCGCATAAGCAAAATATAAGGTGTTAGAATAGTTTATCAATTTGATTTTACAATGCCGAAAAATAAACGAAAAATTGTCGAATTTCAAAATGTAAATTTTGCCGCTGGCGATATTCAGATTCTTAAAAATTTAAATTTGGAAATAAAACAAGGCGAGATTCTTGTGCTTTTGGGCGAATCAGGCTGCGGGAAAACGACGACTTTGAAATTGATAAATCGCTTGATTGAACCGACGAGCGGGAAAGTTTTAGTTGAAGGAAAAGCGACAACTGATTGGGATGCTATAAAACTTCGCCGCAGAATCGGTTATGTTTTGCAGGAAGCGGGACTTTTTCCACATTTTACTGTTGAGAAAAATGTCGCACTTGTGCCGGATTTGGAGAATTGGAATTCCGGCGAAAAACAAGAACGCACTTTTGAGATGCTTTCATTGGTCGGACTTGAGCCGGAGCGTTTTGCCAAGCGTTTTCCAAGCGAACTTTCCGGCGGTCAGCGGCAAAGAGTCGGCGTAGCGAGAGCTTTGGCGGCGAATCCCGATTTGCTGCTTTTGGATGAACCTTTCGGTGCGTTGGATGCAATAACGCGAAGTCATCTGCAAAAGGAATTTGCGAGCCTTGTCAAAGACTTAGGCAAAACCGCAGTTTTTGTAACGCACGATTTACAGGAAGCATTTGCACTCGGAACACGGATTTGTTTGATGGACAAAGGCGAGATTGCTTTGGTCGAAACGCCTGATAAATTTCGTGAAAGCAATTTGCCGCTTGTGCGTGAGTATTTGGAAACGATTGGTAACTGAATAAACTATAATTATTCGTTTATCGGTAATTTTCTTAATGTTTCTCCGCTAATTGTGTGAGTGATTCCAGATTCGGACATATCAATCAAAGGCTCACTTGCAAAAATTCCAACTGTTACACTTACATCTTCCACTTCCAACTCAACATTTAGTTCAACGGTTTTGTTTTTTGTAATAATAAGATTACTGTTTTTGTAAAGCTTAAAATGTTCCGCTTTAATCTCTAATTCATATTCTCCTGACGGAATTTTCTTGATTTCAAAGTTTCCTTCATCCGAACTTTTTATTTTCTTTTTAAATTTACTATTTTTCTTGCGAAGGATTATTTTTGTATTTGGAATAACTGCTCCGTTTGAATCGGTAACAATTCCTTTTATAGAATTTTCATTATTTTGATTTACAATTCGAGTAATTTTTACATTTCCATTTTTTTCTACGCTTTTGTCTGGTGAAACGGGTATTTTATTACCTGATCTAAGTGTGATTTTACTGGATATATCGTTTTGAGTTGCTTCTATTTCTTTATCATAAGTTTCAAAAAAGATTCCCACAACTTCACCTGATACCTGTAAATTTATGGAGAGTTTTATATCTTCGTTTTTATTTATTTTCAATTTCTCGATTATGTATGACTCGAATCCTGCACTTTTTACTTCAAATTTGTAAGTGCCATTAATTGGAATGGATATTTTAAATTCACCGTTGTCTGAACTTCTAAAAGTAGCTTTAAATTCATTATCATTTCCTGTAATTATAATTTCTGCATTTGGAACAAGTGCTCCAAATTGATCCATTATAGTTCCGAACAAGATGCTTTCTTGATTCTGATTATTTTGCCTTGTGATTGTGGTTTCTTTTTTTATTACTGTTTTTGAATCTGTTTGTCCGAAACCAACTGAAAATAAACTAAGAATCGCAGTAAAAGCAGCACCTGCAAAATGTGAAATTTTCTTACGATAAGCACGAAGTTCGACGGGACAATCTTTTGTCATAACAGTTCCGTCCGTCCGTTTGTAAATTCTTCCGCAAAGTCTGCCTTCTCTGTTTTGGATTAGCGAAGTAATCTCGTGTGAGGTCATTTCGGAGAGATTGTAAATGTTCATATCGCAAGCGTTGCACAAACGGGTTTTTTCATCGCCCGACATATTTTCCCAACTCATACTGCAAGGTTTGGCAACGCTTAATTTGTTGACATCAAAATTTTGTTCATTCATTTTCATATTTGCTTATCCGATGCCTCAAATTTTCATAACGGTTGCTTTTACACAAAATAAATTCTGTTACAATTTTTAATATTAAGTGAATCTTTTTGAATTTATAAAACAAAACTGGTCGGAAATTCTCGCTTTAACCCGTGAGCATATTTTTCTTGTCTTTGTTTCGACGGCGTTTGCGGTTTTGGTTGGCGTTCCGCTTGGGATTTTGCTGACGCGGAAAAAGTCTTTGCAAACTCCGATCTTGGGTTTTGCAAATATAATGCAAACTATTCCGTCGCTTGCTTTGTTCGGTTTGCTGATTCCTATTTCGTTTATTGGAATCGGCGTAACTCCTGCAATCATTGCACTTGCACTTTATGCACTGCTGCCCGTAATTCGCAATACGGTAACAGGAATTTCAGGAATTGATGCGAAAATAAAAGAAGCGGCGACGGCGATGGGGATGACCGATTGGCAGATTTTGCGGCAAGTCGAAATGCCTTTGGCGATGCCTGTGATTTTAACGGGAATTCGTGTGGCGGTTGTCATTTCCGTTGGCGTAGCGACGATTGCAGCGGTTGTCGGGGCGGGCGGACTTGGAACTTATATTTTCAGGGGCTTGCGGCAAAATAATAATAATCTGCTTCTTGCAGGTGCGATATTTTCGGCGATTTTGGCATTACTTGCGGATTTCGGTTTGGGGCAAATTGCGAAACTTTATGAGCCGAAAAGTTCACAAAATGCTACGGCACAAGCCCGGCGAAAAGTTGTTGCGTTTGCTTCGATTGGTTTAATCGCTTTGCTGGTCGGGTTTAGTTTAATTTCAAATTTCAAATCTAATATTTCCAACCAATTAGATTCTGCTCAGAATTCCGCTGAAAAAATTCGTATCGGTTCAAAGGATTTTACCGAATCGGTGATTTTAGCGGAGATTCTGGCACAGACTTTGGAGAAAAAAGGTATGTCAGTTGTGCGTCAGCTGGAACTCGGTGGGAATCTTGCACACGACGGCTTAACTTCAAATCAAATAGACGTTTATCCCGAATACACAGGAACGGCTTTTACGGCGATCTTGAAAAATAAGCCGATCACGAATCCGCAGGAAGTTTATGATAAAACAAAACAGCAATATGAAGAAAAATTTGATTTGGGCATAAGTCCGCCGCTCGGTTTTGCGAATGATTTTGCGATTTTGGTGCGTGGCGATGTCGCACGAAAAAACAACTTGAAAACAATTTCCGATGCGGTCAAATTTGCAAAAAACTGGCAAGCCGGATTCGGACAGGATTTTATGTCGCGTGCCGATGGTTACGAAGGTTTTCGCAAAGCTTATGGTTTTAATTTTACTCAAACACCGCGTGAAATGGATTTGGCGTTGACATACCGGGCGTTGGCTTCGGGCGAACTCGATATTATTGCAGGGAATTCAACCGATGGTTTAATTTCGGTTCTTGATCTTTTTCAACTCGAAGATGACAAACAATATTTTCCGCCGTATCAAGCGGTATTTATTGTGCGAAAAAATGCTTTAGAACAATCAAAGATTTTAGCTGAAACTTTGGAAGAATTGAAAAATACGATTTCAACCGAAGAAATGCGGAAGTTGAATTATGAAGTTGACGGCAAAAATCGTCAGCCGAAAGATGTGGCGAGAGAATGGGTTAAAAATAAAAAAGAACTACCCAAAAATTGAGTAGTTCTTTTTTCTAAATTTTACCGAAAAACTATTTTCTTCCTCTGCCGAAAATAGCTCCGAGAACCAAACCGACTGCCGCCGAAATTAAAATCGTTTGCCCCGGATTTTTGCGTGCATAATCTTTTGCACCTTCAACCATTTCCTGCGGGTCTTTCTCCTTTAATTCATTGAATTTATCACTAGCTTGTGTAAGTTTTTCATTGGCAAAATCTTTTGCTTTGCCGGCTGCATCCTGCAATTTCTGCCCGTATTCCTGAGCCTGCATTTTTAAATCACCCAAGTATTCGTCTTTCAGATTTTCATCTTCGACTCTTTCTAAAGGCATCAAGCTTTGCTCTAATTCCTTTTCAGCCTTTTTTACTTCATTATCAAATTCTGACATTTTTTTATATTCTCCTTACCATAAATGGTTAAATTTCCTGTGCTTTTTGCAGACAATCTGATGAATTGTTTCCGCTTAAAGTTGTTACGATTTTAGCTTATCTTTAGTTCAAATAAAATTAATGTTTATCTGTTTGACAATTTTAAGAGCAAAATGAGAATCTTTTAAAGTAAGTAAGCACTTACTTATCAGACAATATAAGAAAAGTATTTTGATAGAAATTAAAAATGGTTTTGGAGAAAACAACTGAAAACACGACAACCCGAATGGCGGGCGATGAACGCCGTCTGCAAATTCTGCAAGTTGCAATGAGTCTTTTCAGCAAAAACGGATTTGCGGGAACAACGACAAAAAAAATTGCTGAAGCGGCGGGTGTTTCCGAAGCTACGGTTTTTAAGCATTTTGCCAATAAGGAAGAACTTTACGCCGACATTTTAGACCACAAGGCTTGCAATCACGGGTTAGAAAATCCGTTTGAGGAAATTACCGCAGAATTGGCGGCGAAAGATGATTTCGGTGTGTTTTACAGAATGGCTCTGAACGCTTTTAAGCAACATAAAAAAGATCGGGATTTTATGCGTCTGCTGCTGCATTCGGCACTTGAGGGACACGATTTGGCACGGATGTTTTTTGAGAGTTATATTGTCGGGATGTATGACTTTTTGAGTGCTTATATTCGCCAACGTCAGAAAGACGGGGCGTTTCGGGAAGTTGAACCGAAAATCGTAGTTCGTTCATTTGTCGGGATGATGATTCATCATTCATTAAATAATACGCTTTGGGACAAGGAACAAAAACTTTTGAAAATTTCGGACGAAGATGCGGCACGAGAATTTACGACGATTTTATTAAACGGGATTAAAAAGTAAAAAGTAAAAAGTAAAAAAGAGAATTAATTTTTATGCGGTCATATAAGTTTATAAATTTTGTAAGTTTAATAGCTTTTTCGAGTCTGATCTTTGCGGCTTGCGGCGGTTCAAAAGCAGGTAATGCGAATGCCGAGAATAAGGAAACACAGATCGTAAATATTCAAACTGCGTTAGCAAAAGTTGAGCAGATTCCGACTTATTTTGAAGCCACGGGAAGCCTTGCCGGCGATGCTGAATCAAATGTTGCTCCAACCGTCGCCGGAAAAATTGTGAGTGTGAATTTTGATGTTGGAAGCTACGTCCGCAAGGGCGAACCGCTTGTTCAACTTGATTCAAAAGACGCACAAATTCGGCTGGAACAGGCTCAAGCACAAGTTGAACAGCAACGCAAAGCCGTCGAACAAGCCGAAGCCGGAGTAAATCAGGCGATTGCCAATCTACGGCAGACACAAAGCCGTTTGAATGTTAAAGACGGTGAAATTTTTGATATTGAAACTTTCTCGCAGGTCGTTTCCGTTAAAGCCCAACTCGTTTTGGCTGAAAAACAATTAAGGCGTTATGAGAATCTGCTCGAAACGGGCGATGTTTCACGTTCTTCCTACGATCAGGCAAAGGCAAACCGCGATCAACTTTTAGGTCAGCTTGCCGAAGCCCGTTCAAATGCGGCGGTTGCAGTCAAGGCAATTTCGGCGGCACAGGCGGGAGTAAATTCTGCGAAGGCTCAGGTTGCCCAAGCAAAAGCGGCAGTTGATGCAGCACAGACACAAGTTGAGGCAGCACGCAAAGCCGTTACCGATAATGTGATTTATGCTCCGATCAGCGGTTATGTTTCCGAGCGAAATGCCGATCCGGGCGAGTATATTTCACCGAGTCAGCCAAATGCAAAGATCGCCACAATAGTCCGCACGGCAGTTCTACGTTTGAAAATTGACGTTCCCGAACAGGACATCGGCAAAGTCGCCGTCGGACAAGGCGTTTCGGCACAGGTTTCGGCTTATCCCGACAGAAAATTTGCGGGAACAATCACACGGATTCTACCAAGTTTAAATACGCAGTCGAGAACTTTAACGGTTGAAGCGGAAATCGAAAATGTTAACGGTTTGTTAAAACCCGGACAATTTGCAACCGTCAGGATTACGCAGTCAAAACCCGTTCCCGCCGTAATGATTCCGGCAAGTGCCGTCCGTGCGGATGGTGATAGAAATATCGTTTTTGTTGTAAAGGACGGCGTTGCCAACGAAAGACTTGTGCAAACAGGTTTACTTGAAAATGATGAAATAGAAATCAAGCAAGGGATTCAGGAAGGTGAAGTTGTTGCAGCAAGCAACTTAGAGAAGCTCAGCGATGGACTAATCGTTAATCAGGTGAATTAAGAAATTTTAGAGGTTTTAGATATTTATGCAATGGCTTGCAGAAATTTGTGTTAAGCGTCCCGTATTTGCAACGATGTTGATTTTTTCACTCGTTGTAGTTGGTGGATTTTCGTTTTTCTCTCTGGGCGTTGATCTTTTTCCGAAGGTTGATTTTCCGACGATTACGATTACAACAATAAATCCGGGAGCGTCGCCGGTTGAAGTTGAAACGGAAATAACGGAAAAGATCGAGGAAGTTGTTAACACGGTTAGCGGAATTGACGAATTGCGTTCGACTTCGCTGGAAGGCGTTTCGCAGGTATTCGTCCAATTTGTTCTGGAAAAAGATGTAAATATTGCCGCACAGGAAGTCGAAAATCGTGTTCAGCAGGCGATACCGAATTTGCCCGAAACCGCTGAACAGCCGACTGTTCAAAAACTCGATTCCGATGCCGCACCCGTTTTGCGGATCGTTGTTTCTGCACCGGATTCTCTGCGGGAAGTTACGGAGCTTGCGAAGACCAAAGTTAAGGAACGCATCGAATCGGTTAATGGCGTTGGACGGGTTCAGATCATCGGCGGACGCGAGCAGCAGGTAAATGTCTGGGTTGATCCCGATAAAATGCGTGCTTTTAATATTACGCCCGTTGAAGTTACGGCGGCTTTGCGGGTGCAGAATCTGGAATTTCCGGGCGGACGGATTGACGAAGGCTCACGCGAAGTAAACATTCGCACACTCGGAAAAGTCCGCAAAATTGAAGATTTTGAAGAAGTCGTTGTTTCTACTCGCGGCAATTATCAGGTAAAAATCAAAGACATCGGCACGGTTGAAGATGGTGCGGAAGAACTTCGTTCGCAGTCATTTTTAAATGGAAAACCCGCCGTAACTCTAATCGTTTCAAAACAATCGGGACAAAACACCGTTGCCGTCGCACACGAATTAAAAGATGTTTTGAAAGAAATTGAACCGACTCTGCCGAAAGGTTATCAAATGGAGATCATCGGCGATAATTCCGTGTTTATCGAGGCATCGCTGCATTCAATCGAAGAACATTTAATCATCGGAAGCATTTTGGCAACGCTCGTTATTTTCTTCTTTTTATGGAATTTCCGTTCAACTCTAATTGCCGCAATCGCCATTCCAACTTCAATTATTTCAACATTTGGCTTGATGTATGTAATGGGTTATACACTTAATTCGATCACGATGCTGTCATTAACTTTAATGGTTGGAATTGTGGTTGACGATGCGATTGTGGTGCTTGAAAATATTTATCGTTTTGTTGAAGAAAAAGGAATGTCGCCGTATCGTGCAGCGATTGAAGGAACACGGGAAATCGGTCTGGCGGTTCTGGCAACAACTCTCAGCTTAATGGCGGTTTTTGTTCCAATCGGATTTATGGGCGGAATCGTCGGGCGTTTTATGGCTTCATTCGGTCTGACTTCCGCTTTTGCCATCGGAATTTCAATGATCGTTTCATTTTCGCTGACACCGATGCTCGCGGCGAGATTGATCAAGTGGAAACCGCCTTCTACGGAAGACGCGGAGGTGGAGGGACAAGGAGAAGGGGAGATTTCGGAAGAATATCCATCGGTGAATTTTAACGAAACAGCTTTAATTGATGAAAATGGACTGGAAGAAAAGGATTCAGTTGTAATCAAAAATGAGGAAGCAAAAGAGAACTCAACTTTTTACGAATCGAATGAAGAAATTTCTGAAATGGAAGACTCCTCGCTTCTGACGGGCGATCAAGCCGTTGAAGAAATTACGCCGCTTCTTGCCGAAGACCAAAAATCAAATACTGAAGACCATAAAACTTCAAAAGATTCGTGGTTTTACAGCAGAATTGACAGCACTTATACAAAGATGATCAAGTTTTCGCTGGCTCATCGTTGGGTTATCGCACTGGCTTGTTTGCTGGTGGTTTTGAGTATTATTCCGATGTTTATGTTGGTCGGTAAAAACTTTCTGCCGGTTGATGATCAATCGCAGTTTGAAGTTTCGGTTCGCACGGACGAAGGGACATCTTTGCAGGCAACAACCGTTTTGATGGAGCGAATTGCCAACGATATACGTAAAATGAATGGCGTAACCGATACGCTCATTACGATTGGCGGCGGACAGTCGGGTGTGGTAAATGCGGGTTCGATTTACGTTAAATTGACCGATCTCAGCGAGCGTTCAAAATCGCAGGAAGAATTGATGGCTGATGCACGCAAACTTTTGGGTGAGAAATATTCAAAAGATTTGCGGGTCGCGGTTCAGCAGGTTCAGGCATTTTCGGGCGGCGGTTTCCGCAATGCAAATGTGCAGTTTGTGATCGGCGGACCGGATTTGAACAAGCTCGAAGACTACTCGGCAAAACTCGTTGAAGTTTTAAAAAACAACCCTGACGCAGTTGATGTTGACACGACTTTGATTAGTGGAAAACCCGAACTGCAGTTTCAGGTTGACCGCCAAAGAGCCGCCGATTTGGGAGTCCGCGTCGGCGACATTTCACAAGCTTTAAATATTTTGGTTGCGGGACAGCAGGCAACGACATTTAATCAGGGAACGGAGCAATATGAAGTCCGTGTCCGTGCTAAACAGAATTTCCGAAGCGATGTCGAAACGCTCAAACGCCTTGTCGTTCCATCCGCAAAACTCGGTGTAGTGTCGCTCGATAACGTCGTTATTGCTAAAGAAGGAACGGGACCTTCGGCAATTGACCGCATTAATCGCCAGCGTCAGGTTACTATCTTAGCCAACACAAGACCGGGCGGTTCGGCAACAAATATTACGGCGGATTTGGATAATGCCGTGAAAGGTTTGAATCTGCCTTCAGGCTATAAAGCAGGCTACGTCGGACAATCGAAAGAACTCGGCAAAGCGATGTTCTATTTTCTACTGGCAATCGCCCTTTCGTTTATTTTTATGTATATCGTCCTCGCCGCACAATTTGAATCATTTGTGCATCCGATCACGATTTTGCTGACGTTGCCGATTGCGATTCCGTTTGGAATTCTATCGGTTTTAATTGCCGGACAAACTCTAAACATCTTTTCAGGTTTAGGATTTCTTCTCCTTTTCGGCGTGGTCAAGAAAAATGCGATTCTCGTAATTGATCACATTCGCAATCTGCGTGAACAAGGTTTGAATCGCTACGACGCGATTATTCAAGGAAACCGCGACCGTCTGCGTCCGATCCTGATGACGACAATCGCACTGATCGCCGGAATGATTCCGCTCGTAATTTCACGGGGTGCGGGAGCAGGAACAAACCGTTCAGTCGGAGTTTTGATCGTCGGCGGTCAAACACTTTGTTTGCTTCTGACGCTTCTCGCCGTTCCCGTTTTTTATTCGTATTTTGACGATTTAGGAAATTTGAAGATTTTTCAAGGAATGAGCAAAGGAATGCAGGTCGTCAGACGGAAAACTTATGAAACGGCGGGTTCGATTTTGGGAATTATTTGGAAAGGTTAGGTTTTAGATGTTGATTTTAGAGGTGAAAACATAGATTTCAAATTTCAAATCTCGGATTTCAGAGAATTTATATTTGGAATTTGAAATCTTAAATTTGCAATTAACAAGTTTTTAGCGAGTCATCCCGGCAATATGCCGAGAATTTAGTATTTGATTATGAAGCAGTTTAGTCAAAAAATTTCATACGCAATAATATTTATAACTTTTGCATTATTTAATTTCGGAAAAGCATCGGCTCAAGATACCGTGCCTTCGCCAACTCCAATACTGACACCGACTCCGCAGATTGTTGATAAAACAAAAAGCAGTTTGACGGATGGCGACGCGGAGAAAAATGTTCAACCCGAAAACTTAAAGGGCGTTCCCGAAATCGCTCCTGATTACGAATCAAAAGAACGTGATTTGCCCGATCTTGGCAGAGTTGGTGTAGATATGATGTCGCAAAAACCGCTTTCTTTAAGAGAAGCAATAGTTAAAGGTCTGGAAAATAACATAGACATCGAAGTTACGCGAAAGGATGTGGAAATTGCCGAATTCGATTTGAAAGCGGCGGATGGTTTCTATGAACCTAAGTTTTCGGGACAGACATTTTTTGAACGGGCGACCGTGCCGAATCTAAGTATTTTTAGTGATACGCAAACGATAATAACAAATTCGATTGTCGGCAACGCACGTTATCAGGGTTTTATAAGAGAATACGGCACGACGTATTTTGCCGAGATAAATAATCAGCGTTTAACTTCCAGCAATCCGATTTCGATCTTGAGTCCGCAGAATAATACGAGTTTTACGATTGGAATTACACAGCCGCTTTTTCGCGGACGAAAATTTGATAATCAACGCCGCATTATCGAAATTGCCAAACGGAATCTGTCTTTAACCGATACACAGTTTCGTCAAAAAGCGATTGAAATAACGGCAAATATTCAGCGTGCTTATTGGGATTTGGCATTTGCCTTAAAAAATCTGCAAGTCCAGCGTGACGGCGTGCGAGATGCGAAAGACCAACTTGCACACAATCGCAGACTGGTTGAAAACGGTATTCTCGCCCCGATAGATATTGTTGCGGCAGAAACACAGGTCGCAAATTTGGAGCAAAATGTTTATGTCGCTTTAGATCAGGTAAATCGTGCGGAAAATATTCTAAAAGGTTTGATAGCGGGAAATCGCAACGACGAAATCTGGAGCGACGCACTCGTGCCGACCGATTCCGTTAAACTCGACGCACCGCGAACAAGTCTTGATGATGCTCTTGCACTCGCTTTGGACAATCGTCCAGAACTCGAATTAAATAAAGTTGCGGGAGACATCAATGAACTCGACCAAAGATTTTACCGCGAACAAGATAAGCCGCAGGTTGACTTAACCGCAAGCTATTCATCGGCAGGAATTTCGGGAAGTTTTAACAATAACTTTCAATCGCCTTTCACGCCGACAATTTGCCAAACTGCTCCGACCTCCGACGCTTGCCGAGCCGCTTTGGATACATTTAATTCTTCCGTCCGACAAAATGCCGAAACATTTACAGGTGGAGTTCAAAGCGGTCTTACTGACATTTTGCTCAATCGCTATCCGACTTACCGCGTTGGCGTTACGTTCAATCTGCCACTTTTCGGCAACCGCACGACAAAAGCAAATTTGGGTAAATCATTCGTTCAAGGCGATAAAATAAAAGCCCAACGCGAACAGATCGAGCAGTTAATTCAGGTTGATGTCCGTAACGCTCTGCAATCGGTGCGAACCGCCGAAGCAAGACTCCGTGCGGCGGCAGTTGCAAGAGAAAACAGCGAAAAACAATACGCTTCCGAACAAAGAAAACTCGACGAAGGTTTTACAGATGTTTACAAAGTATTAGAACGCCAAACTGCTCTAATGAATGCCAGAAGTGCCGAACTGCAAGCCCAAACGGAACTCAACAAAGCAATCGCCGATTTGCAGCGAGCAACGGGAAATTCTTTGAAGGCAAATGAGGTTGAAACCAGATTAATAAAATAATGGAAAATGGAAAACGGATAATGGAAATATTTTACTTTAATTTTCCACTATCTATTTTCCGTTATACGTTAATTTTCAGCCCGTCTTTTGCTTTAATAACTTCACAATTCGGTGAAAATTTTTCGACCTCTTCTTGAAAATTAACGTCGTCCCATTCGGGATAAAGATGTGTTAGGACAACTTTTTTTGCATTTGAATATCTTGCCAGATATATTGCTTGAGCCAATGTCAAATGAGTTTCGACGGGAGAATTTTCCACGAATGAGCATTCCATTACAAACAGATCAACATCTTTTGCAAAAGTTCCGAGTGCCTTTGTAAATCCTGTATCAGCGGTAAAGACAAGTGTTTTATCATCCGCACTTTTAAGATGAATCGCACGGCTTTCTTCCGTGTGCGGTGTGTCAAATGAAACGGCTTCCAAATCTTCTAAAATCTGGAATTTCTCAAGCGGTTCGACTTCCGTTATTTCAAGCGGAAACGGTTGTTCCAACAAACCATAATCGTTTGCTTTATCAAAATTTTTGATGAGTTTTTTTAAGCCTTTTGCACCGAAAATGTTCAAAGGTTTTGTGCGTGATTGCATTTCGGGAGCGTATTTTGTGCCGAATAAAAACGGTGCAAGTCCGCCGAAATGGTCGAGATGAAAATGCGAAATCCAGATCGCATCAAGATTTGTCCAATCCAGTTTTTCCTGTGCAATACGATGAATCGCCGAAGCCGAAAAATCCAGCATCAGCGAACCTTTATCCGTTTCAACCCAATAACCCGAACTGCTTCTTTCGGGATGCGGAACTGATGTTCCCGAACCAATAACTACAAATTTCATAGTTAAGATTTTAGCCACGAATTACACGAATTGCACGAATAGAAAACAAAAAAAATTATTCGTGTTATTTGTGTAATTCGTGGCTAAGAATTTTTGTGGTAAATTTAAATATATGGATGAAATAGATGTTTTGGCAGTATTTGCACATCCCGATGACTTGGAATTAACCGTCGGCGGGACGCTTTTGAAAATGAAATCGCTCGGCTATAAAACAGGCGGCTTGGACATAACACGCGGCGATATGGGAACTCGCGGGACTGTCGAAGATCGTGCGATTGAAGCGGAAGATGCGGCGAAGATTTTGAAGTTGGATATTCGTGAAAATCTCGGATTGCCCGATGGACACGTTTTTGTAACGGATGAAAACCGCACAAAACTTGTCCGTGTTTTGAGGAAGTTAAAACCGAAGATTATCCTGACTCACCAAATTGATGACCCGCATCCCGATCATAATTATATTACCCAACTCGTCCGCGAATCGGTTCGCCTTTCTTCGATGAAAAATTATGACGGTGATTTCGGGCTGGAAAGAATTGACGTTCCGCGAGTTGCTCACAATACATTTTCGCGTCGCGTAATTCCTTCTTTTATCGTTGATATTTCAGACTTTCTGAAAGAAAAAATGGACGCTGTAAAAGCTCACAAATCGCAATTTTATAATCCCGAATCAACCGAATTAGAAACCCGTCTGACCGACAAGAATTTTCTTGACGAACTGGAAAATCGTTCAAAATATTTCGGCTCACTTATTGGAGTGAAGGCGGGCGAACCATATTTCGTGCGGGAGGCTTTAAATATTGAAGATCCCATAGAGTTGCTGACTCGGAAGATGAATCTATATTCATAAGGCAGAAACCCGACAGTTATGGAGGGTGTTGATAAAATACAAACCATCCGATTACTAAACAGCACCCCCATTTACACTCGGGTTTCTGCCTTTTTCCACTTTTTCAATCATTGCATCAAAATCGGCTAAATTGTCGCCCTGCCCATATAAAACATATTCAATCGCCAATGAAACATAGCGAGGTTTCCACAAATATCTGCGGCTTTTTCCTCTTGCCCAAAGTTTTTTATTTGTTTCGACCAATTTATTTTCACGAAGATTGCGGGTTGCATAACTTTTGAAAGCGTGAATTACCGGTTCGGGTTTGCAGGCGGCGGAAACAACGGCGTGAAAATGATTGGTTCTGATATTTACAGATTTTAATTCATAACCCCGATTTTCGCAGACTTCAGTAATGGATTTTTCAACACATTCGCGTTGCTTATTATCAAGCAAAAAATGCGGTTGATTCATATTTTTAAGCATTTGCTTTTCCATTTTCGGACTTGATGCGACACGAGGTGTGCCGTAGAGATTCTTGCCGTGCCGGTCAACAGACATTCTTTTGTCGCCGTGCAACCAAGTGCCAAAAGTGCGAACTGTAATGAGATAAGCTAGTGGAAAATCATTGTAATCATATTCGTAATCTAAATTCATAATTTCAAAAAAGGCAGAAACCCGCGTATCAACAAGGGTGCAAATTCAATGGCAAAAACCCGAATGTGAATGAGGGTGCAAAATAGTTTAAAATTCTAACGCCCTGCACCCTCCATAACTGTCGGGTTTCTGCCTTCATACACGATTTTCCCGTTAAAAATCGTATAAACAGGTCGTATTTCTAAAATCTCTTTGTGCGGAATTGTCAGCAAATCTTTTGAATGAACAACTAAATCCGCCAGCATTCCAACTTTTATTTCACCTTTTTCGTTTTCGGCAAATTCGGCGTAGGCGGACTCGTAAGTGTAATTGCGAATCGCATCTTCCATCGAGAGTTTTTCCTGCGGTTGCCAGCCATTGACGGGGTCGCCTTCCAAATCCTGCCGCGAAACTGCGGCGTAGAGCGTTTGATATGTGTCCAAAGATTCGACGGGTGCATCCGTTCCGAAAGCGACGTGGACATTATTTGCCATAAACGTATGCCACGAATAAGCACCTAAGCTGCGATATTCACCCAAACGATCTCCCGCCCAACGCTTATCGGTAATCGCGTGTGTTGGCTGCATCGAAGCAATAATTCCAAGTTCGGCAAAACGCTTAAAATCAGACGGTGCAACAACTTGTGCGTGTTCGATGCGGTGGCGGAGCATAGCAAACGGATACTTTCTATTTCCAAGCAGATTATCGGATTCCTCAAATCCTTCCAAAGCAATTCGATTTGCTCTGTCTCCAATAGCGTGAAGTCCGATTTGAAAACTTGCCTTAACTCTTTCAACGATCATTTTTATCATTTCGTCGGGGTCGCGGCGTGGAATTCCGCTGTTGTTCGGGTCGTCAGCAAATGGAGCGAGCATTGCGGCAGTGCGTGAACCGAGCGTGCCGTCCATATAACCTTTTAAGATTCCAAGTTTTAGCCGCGATGGATTTATTTTTAAATTTGCGAAATCATTACGCTGTTTTTTCAAAGTTTCGACAGGCAATTCAAAATTCTGCCAGACGGCGACGCGGGTTGTTAATTTATTTTGTTCCAATAATTGCCGATAAAGCGGAATCGCTTCATAATCCGAACCGCCTTGAACGCTTGTTAAACCGAACTTTTTCGCTTCATCAATCGCTAATTCGATTCCTTTCAAAGTTTCTTCGTTTGTCGTTTCGGGAACAACGCGACCAACTAAACCTTGTGCGGTTTCCTTCAAAACTCCTTCGGGTTCGCCGTTTTTATCAAAAACAATCTCGCCGCCCGTCGGTGCTTTTGAATCTTTCGTAACCTTCGCCAATTTAAACGCCAACGAATTTGACCAGGAAATATGTCCGTCAACACGTTGGACAAAAACAGGATTATCAGGCGAAATATCGTCCAAATCCGTCCGCGTCGGCAACTTGTTTCCCCAAAGCGTATGATCCCAACCGCGTCCGAGAACCCAAGCACCTTTCGGCAATTCCTTAATTTTTTCGGCAATTCGACGTTTCGCTTCTTCCAATGTTTTTGAGCCAACCAGATCAACCCGCAGAAGTGCTAAACCAACACCGACAAAATGTATATGAGCATCATTAAATCCGGGCGTAACGAGTTTGCCTTTAAGGTCAATTGCCTGCTTTGCGTTATATTTCGCCTGCAAATCTTTTGAGTTCCCAACGGCAACAATTTTCTCACCGTCAACGGCAACCGCCTCATACATCGTGCGATTTTCATCGGCAGAAAAAACCTTGCCGTTATAAAGCAAAAGACTTATGTTTTGTTTGGATTGTGCCAGAGCAAAACTCGGCAAAAAAACTAAAGTAAATACAAAAACTATACATAAAAGATTTTTTAGCATTTTGATTTTTCCTTATCTGAATTCGGTTTCCGCAGATTGATTAGTTAATAATAAAATCTTACTTCATTATCTTCAAAATTGAAATTATATGAATTGATAAAAGTTATTAATCGGATATTTTTTTCTGTTACAAAGAACTAATGAGATTAAATAAAAAAGGGTTGGCATTAAAAATGCCAACCCAAAAATTACTAAACTATTTACAATTTATTTAAGGAGTAAAAAGTTTAGCAGCGGCACTTTGAATCGCACCTTTTTGCTTTCCTGTGATTAAACCGGAATCTTTCAGTTCATTTGTGTAATTAGCAATCGCCGAAACGTATTGTCCGTGGTTTTTATTTGAAGCAGTAGCAATTTCATTAAGTTTATCGGAAATTGTGCAGCCGTTTTCAAACAAAGTATTCGGAACGCCGGTGTTAATTCCACCGATGAAAATTGTCGGGCGTGTATCGGAGTTCGGATTACAATCCTCATCATCAACTATGCCGTCGCCGTCTGCATCGGGGAAAGTCCAACCTATATCTCTGAATAGAGTAAAGGTCAGGTCCACCGGTGGTTTAACTTGATGTGTTAAATCAGGATTGATCGCCGGCTCCATCAAAAGATTGCGGAATGCAATCGGATCATAATGGGAAATCGAAGAACCCGTAACAACCGGAGAAGGAGCATTCACACGCATTCTGTTAAGCGTATCAGCTCCGGCATAGACGCTAAAATCTACTGCCAAAGTTACGTTTACGGTTGCACCACCGGTAAGTTGTGTCTTGATGGTGTTTCCATCCTGCAATGTAATGCGAACCGCCGGAATAACGATTGTGTCATCCGTTCCGCCCAATCCCGGAGGAGGCGAACCGACAGCATTATCGGCAATGATAACGGCGATTGCTCCGGCATCCTGAGCATTTTTAACTTTTATAGTAAAACCGCAAGCACCTCGGTCAATCAGGGCTATTTTACCTGCAATGGCGGCAGCATTTGTTATTGCCGTGCAGCCGTCAAAAGTTGTTGGTCCGGCGGCATTTGCGTCATCCGTTGCCCGAACGACATCACCCGTAACCGGCGAATTAGCAATAGTCGGTCCAAACGAAGCCGCCCCGACAGCATATATATTAGCAATTGCTGACGGGGAATTTACTCTTAATAGAGGAATTCCCAATGTCAGAACACTTGGCACGGCATTAGTTACAAAATTACCGTCCCAGACGACTCTACCGGAATTAGTTGAAGAAACCAGTCTTTGAGCATTCGTCATCTGACTCCAGTATAATCCGATGGTTGTATCGAGAAGGCGGCTGTTATAAACATCCGGCAAACCGTTAAATAATGCACCTGATGTTAAACTTGAAAACTGACTGAATCCGAGACCGTGTGCAAATTCGTGCAAAAGGACGGCTACGAGATCATTCAGCGGACCGTGATTATTATCTAAACCGAGATAGAAATTAAAGTTGCTGTTGAAATTTACATTTATATCGTCACCATTTGGATTGCTTGTGTTTGCCGGATTTGCCGGAACAAGATCATATCCCGCCAGACTGTTTCCTAAAGCAACGTGATACCAGGTGTTTGGTAGCGGAGCGTTGGGAAAATTTCTGACAATGGAGAGTGCACCCGCACTTCCGAGAGTGGTTGCGGCGAGCGGAACCAGCTGTGCCCTGATTCTGATAGGCACATTGCTGTCAAGTCTTGCACTCCAGATTCTGGCGGCGTGTTCAAAAGCGATCATACGCTGTTCGCCGAGTGTCGTTCCCGGATTTCCGCCAACCGGAGCAGCCGGTGTCGGATCATTAAGACCTACGCCCGGTGCATTATTATTAACGATGATTATTTGTGCCGGTCCGGCAAATGCTGCTTCGTTAATAAGAAGAACAAATGCGACCATCAAAACTGACAAAATTACTGAAATTTTTGTGTTTTTCATTTTATTTATTTATTCTCCTTATTATTGTGTTAAATCCTGTTCTAAACCGAGGAATTCAGCGGCTTCTTCAAAACTGAAAACGCATCTTGTTTCCAGAGTTCCGTCTGAATTAGGTCTCGAAATAATAACGCCGGCATAACCGCTGTCCAAATCAACCGCTTCACCGCCATTTGGAAGTGCGGTGGTTGTAAGATTTTCGGTCGGACGTTTTGTTAAATCTTCCAGTTCTACAACCAGGTTATCTACTTCTTCCTGAGTAGGTTTTCTCAGTTCTTTTGTTTCTTTGTCAACAATTATTTTTTTTGTTGCAATATATTTTTTGTTGCCCTTCGGAGTCGGCTGCGGCTCGGCGGCTGATACTGTAACGGTTGACGATTGCGAGGAGTTGAATATTCCGATACCGATAACGGCAAAGGCGATTGCTCCCAAAATAATAAGCGACGTTAATTTTGAAAAACGCTTTTCGGTTTTCTTACTCGATACACTTTTATCTGATCCAGAACTCATTTATTTATGCTCCTTCTAACATTATTTATATTAAATTTTGGGGGTCTTCACTAAAATTATCAGGGGTTTGTCGTTAATTCATCACTAAATAAATCTCTATTAAAATTAAATAAACCGACAACTCTCGCGTTAGCTTTCATTTTTTTTTGAAAGCAAGCCGCACAGGGCATTTCAATTATTGAAATAACTTGATGTAGAATTTATTCAGATATGACTTTTCAAACGCTATATGAAAAATTCTAAAAAAAATACTTTCTTCAAGTTTCTTCAAACATTTGAAAGTTTAAGTTTCAAATTTTGAGGGCTGTTAACCCTGAGTTTGTCGGTTAGGTGATCTATTTGTGTTGAAAGCCTGATGATATTATTTTCTTTTAAGTATTTTGTCAAGATTTTTTTTATATTTTAGGATTTTTTTATGTAAAGATTTGTAAAGGAGTTTAAACATTATTTGAAAACCATTAAAAAAGGAGCAATTATGAATATAGAAACATTAAATTTCGATACGGCAAATGGAGCAACAACTGCTTATGCAGCGGTGCCCGATGAAACAAATGAACACACAAAAGCCGTGATTTTGATTCAGGAATATTGGGGATTAGCCGAACATATCAAAGACATCGCAAGGCGTTACGCGGATGAAGGTTTTATCTGCATCGCACCCGATCTTTACCGCGGAAAACTGACCGATGATCCCGAAAAAGCTGCTGAATTAATGAGCAATCTGGCGATTGAAGACGGGATTGACACAATTAAAAATACAATTGAAACAGCACAGGAAAAATACGGCAACTCGCATTTTGGGATAACAGGTTATTGTATGGGTGGAACTTATGCCCTGCGTGCCGCTTGTGAACTTGCCGAAATTAGTGCCGCTGCACCTTTTTACGGTGATATTCCGTCTGAAGATATTTTGAAAAACTTAAATGTTCCAGTCGTCTTTATTTCAGGCAAAAAAGATCAGTGGATAAATCCCGAAAAGGTTGCCGAATTAGAAGAAATCGCCGATAAATATGAATTGCCGATTGATTCGGTAAAATACGAAGCCGATCATGCATTTTTTAACGATACACGTCCGCAGGTTTACGACAAAGCAGCGGCAGAAGATGCCTGGGCGAAGGTGATTCAACTTTTTAATAATGAACTTTAGCTAATGGATAATGGATAACGGAAAATGGAAAATTATTTTTCGTTATTCATTATATTTCTCAATTCAGTAATTTTTGGCAAAGCCGTTCTTGCACCGATTTCCCGGCACTTTAAAGCGGCGACGGCATTTGCCATTTTTGCACTTTGCTCAACCGTTTCGCCTTTCAATAAACCGTATAAAAACCCTGCCCGAAAAGCGTCGCCCGCTCCGGTTGTGTCTTTGCAGCCGTTCGGCACAATGTAACCTTTTGTTTCGATAAATTCATTTTCGCATAACATCAAAGAACCTTTTTCGCCGAGAGTCATTCCGGCGATTTTATAGCCGTAGCAGTTTTTTAATTCCTGCAACGCTTTGAATTTGTCTTTGATACCGATAAATTTTTCAGCAAATTCGGAGGATGAAATAAAAATATCTACAAGCGGGAGAAGTTCTTCGATGTCTTTAAAAATATTGTCTATATCAATCGAAACAATCGTACCGTTTTCTCTGGCGATTTGAGCGAGTTTGATGCAGGCTTTTGTGTCGTGCGGTGTGAAATGCAGAACTTTTCCGAGCGTGGCGATTTTGGCGGAAACTTCACTTTCATCAAATGAGAGTTGTTTATCGCGTTTCCAGATGACAGTTCTTTCGCCGTTTCTTTCGTCAATAATTATAAAGGCAATCTGCGTTCTTGCTCCCTCAATTTGTTCGGTAAAATCTGTATTTACACCTTCATTAATCAAGGTTTGCAAACCGTAGTTTCCCGCTTCGTCCGTGCCGAAACGTCCGGCGTAGGCGGTTTTTATTCCCAATCTTTGCAGACCGACAACCGTTGTCGCAACTTCGCCGCCTGCCGATTTTGTGTATTCGGTTAATTCTATCTTCGAATCAAATTCCGGGTAAACGGGAACTTGAATCAAAAAATCAACCGCATTCGTGCCGAAACCGATGACATCGAAATCTCTGTTTTCAGGTAATTTAAAGGGAAATTTCATCTCAAGTAATTGACTGGAAAAAATATGAAAATTTATAAAAAAATGTTTGCCAAAGTATTGATAAAAAAGTTAAATTTTTAAAGTATTTATTTTCACTTGGTTTTTAAGTGAAACTCACTAAAATTTATAAACATTTATTGGAGAAAAAGAAAATGCCGACATCAATTTGTCCCGAATGTGATGAAGACGTTTACGTGGATGCCGAGATTGAGCAAGGCGAAGTTGTCGTTTGCAACGAATGCGGCGAAGAATTGGAAGTTATCGGACTCGATCCGATTGAATTAGACCCGTATGTAGATGACGGATTTGATGAATTCGATGACACAGACTTTGATGCGTTTGATGATTTAGATGAAGATTAATTTTTCGATTTGTCTTTGCTGATCGAGAAACTGTCCCGATTTTGTTTAATAAAATAATTTCCGGTGGATTCAATCCGAACTCTGCGGGGTTTTCCATCGGATTTTTTTTCTTCTTCAGGATAAAAAGCCAGAGCGTAAGATGCCGTTATTTCCTCAGCCAAAGCCTGAAATAGCGGTTCAAAATCTTTTTCAGTTGCATAGAGCGAAGTGCCGCCGGTTTTTTCTACCAGACCGCTTGCCTCGAGTAAGGTCAGGACGGGTTTATTCGTGTTTGAAAGACGCGAGTAAGAGGGCAGAATTACGGCGTAAATGCTTGTTTCGGAATCGTTTGCCCGTTCGATAACCGTTTCGGGCGAAACCGTGTCGCCAACCGGATAGCCATCCGTTATCACGATTACAACTCTTCTTGGCAATTGATCTTTAATGCTTCGCGGCGATTTTTTCCGCAGAAGCCTTATCGCATCATCCACCGCATCGTAGGCGTGAGTTGAAAGTCCCTGCTCATCTTTCAGAATTTTATCAAAGGTCTTGTTTAATTTTTCGGGTTTATTGGTAAAAGATTGGACGGTTTTAACCCGCATACCGAATGTCATCACGGCGAAATAGGAATTGTAATCGGCAAGTCTTTTAATAAATTTCTGCATTGCGATATGAAGACTGCTTAATTCTTCTTTTGTAATACTTCCCGAAACATCCAACGCAAAAACTACTGATAACGGTCGGTTCGCATCGTTTTTCTTTATCGGTTTAAAGAAATCTATCGGACGTTTTTCGCCGTCAACGTATAAATTAAAATCCGCCGCCGAAAGTCCGCGGACGGGTTTTCCCGTTTTGTCGGTTACTGAAACCTCAAAGGCGACAAGTTCCGTATCCACACGAATTACATCATCATTATTCTGAGCAATCAATGGAGAACTGAGAACCATTGCCGCAGAGAAAAAAAATATTATTTTAGTAAATATGTTGTTGAATTTTAGAAACCGCATATTTAAATAATTAAATTTATGACAGAAAATCATTTTTAAAATCCGTTAATTAATACACCTCAAAATCAATATTTCCCGAGCTTAAAATTGTCTAAAAAAATATAGTTTATTTGAGAAAATTAAAACTCTTGTTTATATGAAACTTTCTTGCTGCATATTGTTGCTTGCTAAATTCAAAGGACTTTAAAATTGACTGCTAATCTGTCAAATTGATAAGTCAAATTGACAGATTTTTTTTCAGTAAATTAAAATTCGTTATTTTCGGACTACCCCGCAGCAAGCTGACGGGGCATTCGCCCGAAAATTAGTCGGTCAAAGCACCGACTACCACGAATTTTCTAAGAACAAAGAACTGTCGCCCTTTC
>JALZKH010000107.1 GCA_030859345.1 Acidobacteriota bacterium
ATCAAAAGTTTTTCGTTCAACGCCGCAATATCGTTTAAAATTAGCGGCGGACAATTTATCAAGTTTTTCGTAGAGCATATTATTGATAGCTCTACCATTATTTACGTTACTTTTGCAAGAGTTCTAAAGTTAATTTATCATAAATAACCTGAAGAACGGACAAAAAATAAACCGGACTTTTGGTAAAAGTCCGGTTTATTTTCAAGAATTTAAAGTGTTTTAATTCCCGGTAGCTTCCTCCGCCTTTTCATCCTTTAGAACGGATTTGCGTGAAAGTTTGATTTTATTTCCTTCCTTGCCGATACATTTTACCATTATTTGCTGACCTTCTTTGAGTTCGTCGCGGACATCGCGGATTCTGCGTTCGGAAATTTCCGAAATGTGCAGAAGTCCGTCAACTCCGGGGAAGATTTCAACAAATGCACCGAAATCAACGATTCTAGACACTGTTCCAAGATATGTTTCGCCGACTTCGGCTTCAGCAGTTAAAGCTCTAATGCGTTCGAGTGCCGCTTCTGCCGCTTCGCCATCTGCTGTGGCAATGTTTACCGTGCCGTCATCTTCGATGTCAATCGTTGCTCCGGTTTCTTCCGTGATCGAGCGAATCATCTTACCACCCGGTCCGATTATGTCACGGATTTTATCGGGATCAATTTTAATCGTAATAATTCGAGGAGCAAAGTCTGAAATGTCCTCACGCGGTTTTTCGAGCGTTTGCGACATTGCTTCCAGGATATAAAGACGACCTTTTTTGGCTTGTTCGAGTGCTTCGACAAGAATCTGGGCGTTGATGCCTTCAACTTTTATGTCCATTTGCAAAGCCGTGATGCCGTTTTCAGTTCCCGTAACTTTAAAATCCATATCGCCGTAATGATCTTCCGCACCGGCGATGTCGGACAAAATTGCGTAACGGTTTTCTTCTAAAACCAAACCCATCGCAATTCCCGCAACCATTCCTTTTAAGGGAACGCCTGCATCCATCATCGCCAGACATCCGCCGCAGACGGAAGCCATTGAAGACGAGCCGTTTGATTCGGTAATGTCGGAAACGATGCGAATTGTATATGGAAAATCTTCATCATCGGGCAGAAGCGGTTCTAAAGCACGACGTGCAAGATTTCCGTGTCCGATTTCCCGACGGCTTGTTCCGCCGATGCGTCCCGTTTCGCCAACCGAATACGGCGGGAAATTATAGTGAAGCATAAAACTTCGCTTTAATTCGCCGTTTTCCAAGTCGTCCATAAACTGCTCGTCATGTTTTGTTCCAAGCGTTACGGTTGCAATCGCCTGCGTTTCGCCGCGTGTGAAAAGTGCTGAACCGTGAACTCTGGGCAACCAACCGACTTCGCTGGAGATATTGCGGATTTCGCTGAATTTCCGTCCGTCCTGCCGCCGCCGATTGTTCAGAATATCTTCGCGGAAAACGCTTTCCTTTAATTTGCCGTAGGCTTTTCCTGCCATCGCACGTTTTTCGTCATCATCTTCGGGATAACTCTCAATTACTTCTTTTTTCAGATCATCAAGTGCCGTATAACTTTCCAGTTTAGTTTTACCGGTTGTTATATCAAGAGCTTCACGCATTTTGTCGGTGTATTTCTTTTCGACCTGCTTATACATTTTCTCGTCCACTTGCGGAGTTTCAAATGTGCGTTTTTCGATCTCTAAGGCTTTAAATAATTCTTTTTGCCACAAACAAAGCCGTTTGATTTCTTTATGAGCAAACAGCATCGCTTCCACCATTATATTTTCTTCGACTTCGTTGGCTTCGGCTTCGACCATTACAATGGCTTCTTCCGTTCCCGCCACAATTAAATTCAAATCCGATTCGCGTCTTTCGTCATAAGTCGGATTGACGAGATATTTTCCTTCAAGCAAACCAATGCGAACTCCTGCAATCGGATTTACAAACGGAATATCTGACAAATATAAGGCACATGAAGCACCCGTAATTGCGATAACATCGGGATCATTATCCGAATCGGCGGATAAAACATTTATAACGATCTGCGTTTCGTGTCTGTAATTATCGGGAAAAAGCGGACGCACGGGACGGTCAATCAAGCGGCAGGTTAAAACTTCCTTTTCATTCGGACGACCTTCGCGGCGAAAATAATTTCCCGGAATGCGTCCCGCCGAATAACTCGATTCTCTGTATTCAACCGTCAGCGGAAAAAAGTTCAAACCTTCCTTCGGTTTCGTATCGCTGACCGTCGCAACTAACAATTTCGTATCGCCGTAACTAATAACAACCGAACCATCGGCTTGCTTGGCGACTTTTCCCGTCTCGACGGTCAATTCTTTGCCGCCTAATTTTATTGATTCTTTCAAATATTTTTTCTTTGACATATATTTTTATGTTCCTTTATAACAAAAAACGGCAAAAGCTATCGCCGTGATGCTCTGCCGTTTTAGGTTTTTTGTTTATTTACCTGTAACGAATGATTCTCTGTTGCACTTATGACCAAAAATTTGCTGTCACGTTCAGCCAGCCAAAAGGCAAATCTTCGAGAGAATCTTTCCAACTATGACTCGAAGAGGTCGGGTATTAAGTGGTAAGTGGTAAATGATAAGTGGTAAGTTATGAATTTTTAATTTGTTCTCTGATATATCCACTAATTTTTATTTCAATGTAAAATCACCAATCTTTTACTTACCATTTACCACTTTCCACTTATAACTATCTCCTCAAATTAAGTTTCTTAATAATCTCATGGTATTCACCAATGTCTCTACGTTTGAGATAATCGAGAAGTTTCCGGCGTTGAGCGACCATTTTCAATAGTCCCCGACGGGAATGATGGTCTTTCTTATGGACTTTGAAATGATCCATAAGTTCATTGATTCTTTGTGTCAAAAGTGCAACCTGCACTTGAGACGAACCCGTATCTTTATCGTGTAATTTGTAGTCGTTGACTACTTGTTCTTTTACTTCTTTTTCTGTTGGCATAATAACTTCTATCTAAAAATGATCTCTCCTATATCGCAGTAATTTCAGCTTATCGAAACTGATAACCACAAAAACATTTAATTTCTAACAATTCAAATGGTAAATGGAAACTGTTGATTGGTCAATTTCTCAACCTGCTTTTTCAGCCTTTTTCTTCAAATCTTCCGCTTCCATAAACTCTTCCATAAACTTAGTTGAAAAATCTCCTTTTTGAAATTTTTCATTTTCCATAATCTTTTGATGCAAAGGAATAGTTGTTTTTATTCCCTCGATAACCATCATTTCCAAAGCCCTTCGCATACGCCGAATCGCACCTTCTCTCGTGCGTGCGTGAACAATCAGTTTGGCGATCATCGAATCGTAATAAGGCGGCACGACATAATCAGGATAAACCGCCGTATCCACTCTAACTCCGGGACCGCCCGGAATATTAAATGCCGTAATTTTGCCCGGTGAAGGTCGAAAAGTTTCGGGGTCTTCGGCATTGATGCGGCATTCGATGGCGTGTCCGACGATCTGCACATCTTCCTGTTTATAACTGAGTGTTTCGCCTTTAGCAATACGAATTTGATTATATACGATGTCAGCAAGCGTAACCATTTCCGTTACCGGATGCTCGACCTGAATTCGTGTGTTCATTTCCATAAAATAGAAAGAACCGTCTTCATCAAGCAAAAATTCAAAAGTTCCCGCACTCGAATAACCGATTTCCCTGCAAGCTTTGACAGCAACATCTCCCATCTGTTTTCTTAATTCGGGAGTTAAAGCGGGCGAGGGGGCTTCTTCAAGCAATTTTTGATGCCGCCTTTGAATCGTGCATTCGCGTTCGCCGAGATGTATGCAGTCGCCGTGTTCGTCGGCTAAAACCTGAATTTCAATATGCCTCGGACGCTCGATGTATCTTTCTATATAAACCGAACCGTTATTAAAAGCTGCAAGTGATTCGGTTTGTGCGGCTTGCAGTTGATTATCCAAATCTTTTGCTTCACGAACGATACGCATTCCGCGTCCGCCGCCGCCTGCCGCCGCTTTGATTATCAAAGGAAATCCGATCTCATTCGCAATTTTCTTTGCTTCGTCGGGATTTTCTATCGGATCGGGACTTCCCGGCAAAATCGGAACTCCGGCAGCTTTCATTGTCCGACGGGCTTCGACTTTATCGCCCATCATTTTGATAATTTCAGCTCTCGGACCGATAAATTTTATGTTGCATTCGTCGCAAATCGTTGCAAAAGTTGATGATTCCGCCAGAAAACCGTAACCCGGATGAATCGCATCAACATTTGTAATTTCCGCCGCACTAATGATCGCAGGAATATTCAAATAACTTTCCATCGAACTCGCCGGACCGATGCAAACGGCTTCATCCGCAAATCTGACGTGCAGAGCATCCCGATCGGCTTCCGAATGAACGGCAACCGTGCGGATTCCCATCTCTTTGCAAGTCCACATAATTCGACAAGCGATCTCGCCGCGATTTGCTATTAGAATTTTTTTTATTTCCCGTTTACTCATTTAAAAATTTTAGCCACAAATAACACGCATATACGAATCCGGAAAAATTTATTCGTGTTATTTGTGTAATTCGTAGCTACAAAATATCATTACTTAATTCCGAAAAGCGGCTGACCGAATTCGACGGGTTGAGCATTTTCGACGTAAATTTTTACGATTTCGCCTGAAACTTCCGCCTGTATTTCGTTCATCAGTTTCATCGCCTCGACAATACAAACCACCGTATCGGCAGAAACTTGGTCGCCTTCTTTTACATAGGCGGGTTTGTCGGGTGCGGGTGAATTGTAAAATGTACCGACAATCGGCGAAGTGATTTTGTGCAAGCCGTCATCGGTTTCACTTATTGCATCAACAGTATCGTTTGAAGTATTTTCATCTGAAGCAGCTGTTTGAGCAGGCATTTGCTGACCTTGAGTAGTCGCTTGTGCCGTCTGTGCAGGTTGCGGGCCGGAGGCTACAATTAAATTTTTACTCAAACGGACACGAATTCTTTTATTTTCAAATTCAAAATCGGTAAATCCGTGTTTATCAATTAAATCCGCCAGTTCACGCAGTTCAGACATATTTAATGACGGGTCTGTAACTTTGCTTTTTTCTTTGTAACCTTCTTTATTATCTTCTTTTGATGTCGCTGAAGCCATTTATTGACGCTCCTTAACTTTCGTTAGTTTTGCCAGCCGCTTGTTCACGCGGACTATCAACCAATTCGATGACTGCCATTTCCGCATTGTCGCCTTTGCGTCGTCCGCCGATTCTGACAATGCGTGTGTAACCGCCGTTGCGATCTTTATAACGCTCGCCTAATTCACCGAAAAGTCTTTTAACGGCTTTAACTCCCGCAGTTCTTTGAACTTCGCCTTTTTGAGTTCCAAACCGGCTTTGTTCCCGTTTGAAATTGCGGTTTCCCGAATGAAAATAATTAGCTGCCTGCCGTCTTAAATGAACTTCTTTGATGTTAGCATCATCACCTTCGAGGTTTTGTGCGTGGCGTGCCAGAGTTATGGCTTTTTCAACAAACGGACGAAGTTCTTTGGCTTTCTGAATTGTTGTTACAATATATTCATTATCAGAATTTATCAAAGAAGTTGCCATATTGCGAAGCATCGAAATTCGATGTTCAGTTGTTCTGTTTAATTTACGATGTGCTTTTAAGTGTCGCATAGCTTTGTATAAATAAATAGTAAATAAAAATAGTGAATGGTTAATTTAATTATTGTGTACCATTCACTATTTAAAGATTTTTATAATTCCCGTCCGCCCGAACCCGGAATCGGATTGCCTGTTTCGTCGAAATCCATACCGAAATCAAGTCCCATTCCGTGCAGTAAATCTTTGATCTCGTTGAGTGATTTTTTACCGAAGTTTTTTGTGCCGAGCATATCTTTTTCACTACGGCGGATCAGATCACGAATCGTGCGAACATCTGCATTTTTCAAGCAGTTGTAAGAACGCACGGAAAGTTCCAGTTCATCAACCGAGCGATCCAGCAGATCATTTCTAAGAAGCGGCGGACGAGCAATATCTTCGTATGCAAATTCTTCTTCTTCTTCCTCGAAGTTGACGAAGATTGACATATGATCTTTGACGAGTTTTGCTCCCAAACCGATTGAGTCTTCCGGCGAAACCGAACCGTCCGTCCACACTTCCAAAGTTAGTTTGTCATACTCCGTATTTGAACCCTGACGCGTTTTTTCAACCGTATAATTAACTTTTTTGATCGGTGTATGAACCGAATCAATCGGAATATAACCGATAGAAAGGTCCTCGTCGTTGTTAAATTCTGCGGAAACGTAGCCACGTCCCGTTTTCAGACGCATTTCGATATTTATTTCGCCGCCCTTACTCAAAGTTGCGATATGAACATCTTCATCCAGAATTTCAACGTCGCCGTCGTGTTCGATGTCTTTACTCGTGACGACACCTGCACCTGATTTGCTGACGGTCAGAGTTTTCGACTCATTTGCGTGTAATTTAAAAGGAATCTGTTTTAGGTTCAGGATGACATCGGTGGCATCTTCCGTTACCCCATTAATAGATGAAAATTCGTGTTCCACGCCTTCGATCTTGACAGCCGTAATCGCCGCTCCTTCGATTGAAGAAAGCAATGCCCGGCGAATCGAGTTTCCGATTGTCGTGCCGAATCCGCGTTCAAAAGGCTGTGCGTAAAATTTGCCGTATCTTTCCGTTAAAGTTTCCGATTCGACATTTAAGCGGCTCGGCATTTGAAAATTTGTCCAATGATTATTCTGTGTCATATTTTTGGATTGAATGAAATTCTTTTGTTAAACAACAATAACCGATAAGCGAGAAAACAAGGGTTTTCCTTGTTTTCTCCGCCATCGGTATTTATAAAAAACCTACTTACTGTAAAGTTCGACAATTAACTGTTCGTTGATATTTGCGTCAATATCCTCACGTTTCGGCAAATCCATAACGGTTGCGGTAACTGCCGCATCGTTAGCGGAAATCCAAGCCGGACGACCGCGACCAACAGCAGTTTGCCAGGCACCTTCAACGTGCGGGTTTTTGCGACTGTTATCTCTGATCGTGATTATATCTCCTACTTTTACCTGAAATGACGGAATATCAACTTTGCGTCCGTTGACTTCGATATGCCCGTGATTCACAAGTTGACGTGCCTGCGGGCGGGAAGTCGAAAATCCTGCTCTGTAAACAGCATTATCAAGCCGTCTTTCAAGCATAAACAATAAATTTTCGCCGGTAATTCCCTTTTGCCGTGAGGCTTTGTCGAAGTAATTACGAAACTGTTTCTCAAGCACAAAATAAATCCGCTTAACCTTTTGTTTTTCACGAAGTTGTTCGCCGTAACCCTGCAAAACTCTGCGTCTTGCTGTCGGACCGTGTTGTCCCGGCGGTTGTGTTCCGCGTTTTTCAATCGCACACGACGGTTTATAACAACGGTCGCCTTTAAGAAATAATTTTCCACCTTCACGGCGGCACAAGCGGCACACCGCATCTCTATATCTAGCCATTTATTTTTGTTTGCCTCCAAGCGGAGCAATTTCAAATTCCAGATTTCAAATTTCAGATATTTTTCAATCGTCAACCTGAACCGAATTTTCAAACTACTTCTATACTTTGGAAAAGTTTACAGGTAAATTTATTTACCCTTCATCCTTTCGATAATAATTATTAAATTGTTAAAAATTTCTGTTTCGTAATCTCAATCTGCAAATTCAAAACCTATCGAAAATTGCAAATCGAAAATCGAAAGTCCCCTCACACTCTACGGCGTTTAGGCGGTCTGCATCCGTTGTGCGGAATCGGTGTTGTATCTCGAATTGATGTAACACGAATTCCCGCATTATTGATCGCACGAATTGCCGATTCACGTCCGCCGCCCGGACCTTTGACGCGAACTTCCGCTTCTCGCATTCCGACTTCGGATGCTTTGCGTGCGACATCAACGGCGGCTTGCTGTGCGGCAAACGGAGTTCCTTTACGTGAACCTCGAAAGCCTCTCGCCCCGGAAGATGATTGAGCTACCAGATTTCCTTGCGTGTCCGTAATGGAAATAAGTGTGTTATTAAAAGTAGCTTTGATAAAGACGATCCCAACCGGAATATTCTTTTTCTCTTTCTTCTTATACTTTTTTTGTTTACCTTTTGTTGTTGTTTTTGCTGCTTTTGCCATAATTTGTTTGTTAGTAGTTCGTTGTTCGTTGTTTCTGTTGCAAAAATCTACAATGAACAACCGACAAAAATTTACTTCTTGCCCGGAGCCTTCTTCTTAGCCACCGCGGCTCTCTTAGGTCCTTTTCGAGTTCTTGCGTTGGTGCTTGTTCTTTGTCCGCGAACGGGCAAACCGCGACGATGCCGCAATCCCCGATAACAGCCAATATCCATCAAACGCTTAATATCCATCTGACGCTGTTTACGCAGATCACCTTCAACGCCGCCTTGTTCATCAATTAAATTACGAATTTGCTGTAATTCGTCTTCGCTCAATTCCTTTATTTTTGTGTCAATACTAATACCGACATCATTAAGAATTGAAGTCGCACGGGATTTGCCTATACCGTAAATATAGGTCAATCCAATCTGAGTTCTTTTATTTGGTGGTAAATCAACACCTGCTACACGAGCCATAGGTTCTCCTTATTTTCGATTTGCAGTTTTCGATTGTTTTTATTTTGATTTGAAATAACTCAAACACTAATACAACCAAGTTCAACAATCACAAATTGAAAATTGCAAATTGCAAATAACTTATCCTTGTCTTTGTTTGTGCTTCGGATTTTCACAAATCACACGAACAACACCTTTCCGGTGAATAACCTTACATTTGTCGCACATTTTTTTTACCGATGGTCGAACTTTCATTTTTCTAATACTCCCTGCTTATTGCTTCATTGCGACTTAAATAACTCTCTTACAATTACTTATACCGATAGGTAATCCGCCCACGGCTTAGATCGTATGGCGAAAGTTCTACTAAAACTCTGTCACCCGGTAAGATGCGAATAAAATTTTTACGCATTTTGCCTGAGATATGTGCCAGCACCTCATGGTCTTTATTGTCGTCCAATGTAACCTTAAAGAGTGCATTCGGCAACGTATCAATTACAGTCGCTGTTACTTCTATTGCTTCTTCTTTTGCCATAAATATAAAACCAACTTTGTTAAGTCAGACAAACCGTAAATGTTAGCGTATTTTTAATGATTATTCAAGCTAAGCCGCGACAGTTTCGATCTTTTCCTGGTTCAGATGTTTTTTTTGCTCTTTGGTAAGAGTTAAAATTTCCGGTCCTTCTTTCGTAATCGCAACCGTATGTTCGCTGTGTGCCGCCGGTTTTCTGTCCTTTGTTACAACCGTCCAACCGTCATCGAGAGTTTCGGTTTCTTCGCTTCCGAGCGTCAGCATCGGTTCTATTGCGAAAACGAATCCGGGACGAATTTTTTCTTTTGTTCCGCGTCTTCCGTGATTGGCGATCTGCGGTGCTTCGTGCATATTTCTTCCGATGCCGTGTCCCGTATAATCTTTAACGATTCCGTAACCGTATTTTCCGGCGTGTTCCTGAATTACCGCTCCGAGATCGCCGACTCTTTTTCCGGGATAACATTCCGCGATTGCCAAATCCAGACATTCGGCGGTAACTTTTACGAGTTGGGCTACATCATCATCAATCTTCCCGACCGGAACAGTCGTTGCCGTATCACCGACAAAACCGTTTAGCGTTGCCGCCATATCCATCGAGAAAATATCACCTTCTTCCAAAGGAATATCAGTAGAAAATCCGTGAACAACCTGTTCATTTACCGAAGCACAAATTGCAAATGGAAACGGCGGCATATTGCCCGGAGCATAACCCATAAATGTTGGAATCGCCCCGGCATCACGCATCATTTTTTCCGCTTTTTCATTTAACTCAAGCGGTGTTATGCCCGGTTCGATCATTGCTCTCAAAGTTTCTCTGACTTCGGCAATAAGTTCCCCAACCACACGCATTTTTTCTAAATCTTTTCTCGATTTTGCAATAATCATCTGTTTCCCCAATAAAAGTTGGGCTGATTTTCTAATAAACTCGCTGAATTGTAATTTGCTCAAAATTAAACAAAAGTAATGTCAGCCTATTGAAGCCGGCAATTACAAAAAAATCATAATTAAAAAATACTTTAAGCAGTTACATTATTTACTGCCAGCAAACTTTCTAATTCCTTGTAAATTTCTTCGGGAGCTTGTGTTCCGTCAACTTCTTGTAAGCGTCCTGAATTTTCGTAGTATTCGATTAGAGGTTTTGTTTCCGTTTCGTAAGTTTCTAACCGGACTTTTACTTTTTCAGATTTATCATCAGCCCGATGTTTGAGTGGTATTTCGGGATGAAAATCACAAAATCCTTCAACTCTCGGTTTTTTATAAAGTATGTTATAAATTTCTCCGCAAACAGGACAACTTCTCCGGGCAGTCAAGCGTTTTTCCAATTGTTCATTTGGAACTTTTACTAAAACTACGCTGATTTTTTTGTCCTGCTCTTCCGCTAATTTTTCGAGCATTTCCGCTTGTTTAGTGGTTCGCGGAAAACCATCTAAAATATAAGTTCCCTGACAATCTTCGCGTGAAGTTCTTTCCTTCACCATTTCAAAAGTAGTTTCATCCGGGACCAATGTTCCCGAATCTATAATTTCCCGAACTTCTCTCGCAAACGATGTATCAGCCTTTTTAATTTCACGGAACATATCTCCGGTAGAAATCTGCGGTATATTAAGCCGCTCCTGCAAAAGCCTTGCCTGAGTTCCTTTCCCAGCTCCCGGTGCTCCGATTAAAACAATAATCTTTGACATAAACATAATAAAAACAATTGGTTTTGTTTTTTGGTCATAGGTCTTTAGTTTTTTTCGTTTGGAAATTGATTTTTGAATCAAAACTCAAGATTTATTACTTAATAAGATTCAAAGACCAAAATCCGAAGACCAAAAACCATAAACTTTTATCCTCTTCTTCCACGCAATCTTCCCGCACCCAAAAATCCTTCATAATTACGCATCACGAGTTGAGCTTCGACCTGTGCAACAGTATCCATTGCAACAGCAACAATAATCAAAAGCGATGCTCCACCAAAGAAGAATTGATAACCTAACCCCGTAATTATCCAACTTAGTCCGGGCGTTGTCATAAAGAAATTATCCAAAGTTCCGCCGATAAACGGCAAACGTGCAACATTAAATCCGCTTAAAAGAACTTGCGGAATAAATACTACTAATGCTAAATATGTAGCACCGATAGTCGTCAGCCGCGTCATAACGGTATTTAGATAATCTGCCGTTGGTGCTCCGGGACGAATTCCGGCAATAAATCCGCCGTGTTTTCTTAAGTTATCGGCAACATCGTCCGTGTTAAAAATAATTGTTATATAGAAAAATGTAAATAAAACAATCAACCCGATAAATACTAGATTATAGTACGGATCACTACCGCCGAATTGAGTAAAGAATGTAACAATTTGTGACCAAATGGAATTGGGATTATTCTGATCAGCCGGAAGTGCCGTAAATAGTGTCTGCGGCATTGCCAATACGGATGAAGCAAAAATAATCGGGATCACACCGCCCATATTAAACTTGAGCGGCAGACTTGTTTCCTGACCCTGATAAACCTGATTTCCGACACGCCTGCTCGCGTAACTTATTGCGATATTCCGCCGTGCCGATTCCATATAGACAATCAATGCCGTCAGAGCAATTAACACTGCAATCAGAAAAACAACGCCTAAAGTCTGTATCGCATCGCCCTGTCTGACTTTATCTATGACTTGTCCCGTAGCACTCGGCAGACTAATCAAAATTCCGGCGAAAATTATCAGCGAAATTCCGTTTCCGATGCCGCGTTCTGTGATCTGCTCACCTAACCACATTACGAAAATTGTTCCTGTTGTTAGAGTTACAAGCATCATCAGAGACATCCACCAGGTGTTGTCAATCACATTATTTCTTTGCAGCCAAGTCGCAATAAAAAACGACTGCACGGCACACAAAGCAACGGTCAAATATCTCGTCCATTGATTCATTTTCTGCCGTCCGACTTCGCCTTCTTCCTGAACTTTTTTCAGTTGCGGATAAAGCGTCGGCATCAACTGCATAATAATAGACGCGGTAATATATGGCATTACGCCGAGTGCGAGAACCGAAATTGTCTGGAAATTTCCGCCCGAAAAAATATCTAAGATACCTAAAAGAGTTTGACTTACCTCAGCCCAAACCTGTTTAAGCTGCTCCGAATTTACACCGGGAGCTGTAATATGAGCCCCGAGGCGATAAATCCCAAGAAGTGCCAGAGTAAAAAGAATTCTTTTTCTCAGCTCCGGGACTTTGAATATATTTTGAATGGCGGCGAAAAACTTATCCATACTTTCCTCTTAATAAAACATTATCAATAAATTAATTCGTAAACTGTCAATAAAACCTGTATTTGCCGAAAATTTATTCTCAGGCGTTTTCCTTTGGTTCTTCAGATTTTTTCTCTCTGATAATCAAATTTACAGTTCCGCCTGCTTTTTCGATTTTTTCTTTGGCGGTGTTGGTAAAACGGTGTGCGTTAATCGTCAGTTTTTTGCTAACCTCACCATTTCCTAAAATTACCAGATCGTGTTTCGCTTTTTTAATCAATCCGCGTTGACGCAGGATTGCCGCCGTTATTTCATCTCCGGCTTCAAAGTTTTCTTCCAAAGTTGAAAGACGAACTTCGATCCATTTCTTTTTGAAGATATTTGTAAATCCGCGTTTCGGCAAACGTCTTTGGAGCGGCATTTGTCCGCCTTCAAATCCGGCACGCCGCGAATAACCGGAGCGTGATTTTTGTCCTTTATGTCCGCGTCCCGCCGTTTTACCGTTTCCCGAACCGGGTCCGCGTCCTCTGCGTTTTTTCTTATGCGTTGAGCCGTCCGGCGGCTGTATATTGTTAAGTGCTAAAGCCATTTTTTTCCTTCCTTAATAAATGTAAAAGGTAAATAGTCAAAAATAAATGGTTTTTAAAATTTTAATTTACCATTTATCACTAACTATTTACCATCTTCACGGAATTTATTCCACAATTCTCAAAATGTGCGGGATTTTATTAACAACTCCACGCATTAAAGCATCGTCGGGTTTTTCCTTGATCTGGTTAAGTTTGGTAAAACCTAAACTTTTTACCATCGCTTTTTGCTTCTTGGAATATCCGATAATACTTTTGTAATACTGAATTTTAATCATTCCGTCTTTTTTTTCGTCTGTTTTCTTTGCCATTTTAGTTATTTTCGATTTGCGATTTATTTTCTTCTAATCTCAAATTGCAAATTACAATAGTTCTTCAACTTGTTTTCCGCGAAGTCTTGCAACTTCTAACGGGTCTTTCATACGCATTAATGCGTCGAATGTTGCACGGATCACGCTGTGCGAATTAGTCGAACCTAAAATTTTCGTTCTGACATTATGAACGCCGAGCATCTGCATAATCGGGCGAACCGCACCGCCGGCAATAACTCCCGTTCCTTCCGCCGCCGGTTTGACCAAAACTCTTCCTGCTCCGTATCTTCCGACTATCGGATGCGGCAGAGTATTTTCTATCAACGGTACACGAATCAGATTATTTTTCGCCGCTTCAACCGCCTTTTTAATTGCACTCGGAACTTCCTTTGCTTTTCCTGTCCCGAATCCGACATGACCTGCTTCATCACCGACCACAACCAAAGCCGCAAACGACATATTTTTACCGCCTTTAACAACTTTGGTTACGCGATTGATCGAAATTAACTGGTCATTTAACAGCAAACCATTCGGCGAAATTCTTTTTTTATTATTCATTGTCACCTTCTTTTGAGTCATCGGACTCAGTTACTTCTTCTGTTTTTTCTTTAGATTCAGATTTTGTTTCTGCTGATTTCCCTTTTGCTTCAGGTTCAGTTTTTTCTTCTGTTTTTTCTTTAGACTTTTTATTCGCTTTTTCAGCTTTTTCTTTCTTAGCTTCGTCTTTTTCAGCCTTTTTCGGCTTGGCTTCTTTTTTGGTATCTTCTTTTTTTGATTCTTCTGCATCGGCTTTTTTCTCTGCCTTCGGAGCAGCAGAACCGTTTGAATCTTTATTCAATCCGGCTTCACGGCTGGCATCAATCAAAGCCTTTACTCTTCCGTGATAAACATAGCCGCCACGGTCGTAAACTACATATTCAATACCTTCTTTTATTGCACGTTCCGCAATTGCTTTACCAACCGTTTTCGCACCTTCGATGTTTCCGCCGTTTTTGCCTTTTAAGTCGTTATCAAGCGATGAAGCCGCAACTAAAGTTACACCTTTCCTGTCATCAATCACTTGGGCATAAATATGATTCGTACTTCGATAAACCGCCAGACGCGGGCGGTCTGTCGTTCCGCTGACTTTTAGACGAATGCGTCCGTGAATCGCTTTGCGAATATCTGCTCTACTTTTGTTTGCCATACTCTTTTACCACCTATCTTATTTTTAAGCGGCTGTTTTACCTTGTTTCAATCTGTAATATCTATCTGCGTAGCGAATTCCTTTACCTTTATAAGCATCCGGCTTTCTAAGACGTGAAAGTTCCGCCGCCACCTGACCGAGAAGCTGTTTATCTATCCCACTCAAAGTCAAAGTCGTCTGATATTGCTGAATAGAATTTTTTGCCGGAATTCTTTCCGACGTTGCACTAATTCCTTCGGGAAGCGGATATTCAACCGGATGCGAATATCCCAAAGCAAAAACAAGTTTATTACCTTGAATATCCGCTTTGTATCCAACTCCGACAACATCCATCTGCTGCGTAAAGCCTTCCGTTACGCCGACAACTGCATTATTTGCCAAAGCTCTCGCCAAACCGTGTATTGCGGCAAATTTGTCGTTTTTACGTTCAGCAATTAAAATTCCATCTTCCTGTTTGAATTCTATACCGTCCGGGACGATAGTTTTCAAAGTTCCCTTCGGACCTTTGACTTCCATTTCGTCTTTGCTGATTTTTACATCAACTCCCGAAGGTATCGTAATTGGTTGTTTTCCTACACGCGACATAATTTTTTCTCTCAGCAAATTGTTAATAGTAGATTGTAAATTGATTTTTCCGAATCGAATCAACCACTTACCATTTACCACTTACCATTTACCACTTCTTAATAAACATCTGCTAAAATCTCACCGCCGACATTTTCGTGGCGAGCCGTTTTCCCACTCATCAAACCTCTGGAAGTGGAGATAATATTTACGCCGTATCCGCCCAACACATTCGGTATATCTCCTGAACCGACATACACTCTTCTGCCCGGACGCGATACTCTTGAAATATGCGTAATGGACGAAGTGCCTTTTGCGTCATAACGTAAAAATACACGGATCGTGAATTTGGGTTTTTCGCCCTTGGTTACAAAATTATTGATATAACCTTCTTCCTTCAAAATCCTTGCAACTTCCAACTTCAATTTTGAACCGGGAATATCCACACGCGAATGATTCGCACTTATTGCATTGCGAACTCGTGTGAGCATATCTGCGATTGGGTCTGTCATTCTTATTTTACTCCGTAAAATGATTTTGGATTGCCGATTTTGGATTGACATTCAACATTCATTCTTTACCAAAATCTAAAATCTAAAATCTAAAATCTAATTTACCAACTTGACTTAACTACACCGGGAATTTGTCCCTGCAATGCCAACTCACGTAAAGCTATGCGGGAAACTCCGAATTTTCTTAGATAACCACGCGGACGACCTGTTTGCGAACAGCGATTAACAACCCTTGTCGGACTTGCATCACGCGGCAGCTTTTGCAGTTTTATAACTGCATTGTCCACCTCTTCAGGTGTAGATTCCGGGTTATTGATAATCTTTTTTAATGCTTCCCTTTTAGGTGCATATTTCGCCACCATTTTTATACGTTTTTGGTTTTTTACAATTTTACTGATCTTAGCCATAATTCTTTTTTAGTCCAAAGTCTGTTTCTCTAAACTCTCCACTAGTTTAATTCTGACGAAACGGCATTCCCATTGCTTTGAGAAGTGAACGTGCCTGCTCGTCATTTTCCGCCGTTGTAACAATCGAAATATTCATTCCGCGTGTGTTATCAACTTTATTAAAATCAATTTCCGGAAAAATCAATTGTTCTTTAATTCCCAGAGTATAATTTCCGCGTCCGTCAAATGATTTCGGCGAGATACCGCGAAAATCACGAACACGCGGCAGAGCGACTGAAATTAGTCTGTCCAGAAATTCATACATTCTATTGCCGCGTAAGGTAACCATCGAACCGATATTCATACCTTCACGCAGTTTAAATGCCGCAATTGATTTTTTCGCCTTCGTAACTACGGGTTTTTGTCCTGTAACTACCGTCAATTCATCAACCACTGTGTCAAGAATCTTTGAATTACTGATCGCTTCTCCGACTCCCATATTGATGACGATTTTCTCCAACTTTGGAATCGCCATTTTATTTTCAATTTCAAACTCCTTAGCGATTGCCGGAGCAATGTCATTTCTGTATTTTTCTCTTAACCTTGCCATTTTTCAGAGTTTCTCCTTAAAATATTTTTGTTTGGGACTCGCCTTAAATAGCGTTACCAAACTTCAAACTCTATTCTTCTTCGTCGGTAGCTTTTGTTTCTTCCGACTCCGCTTCTTTAGTTTCTTTCTTAACACCTTTGAACGGTTCGGCAATCGCCTCTCCGCTTTTTGCTACACGAACTTTTTGTCCATCGCGGACTTCATATTTAACTCGTGTCGGCTTGTCCGTTTTCGGATCAATCAAAGCTACATTTGAAGACTGAACCCACGCTTCTTTTTTAATAATTCCGCCTTCGAGATTCAACTGCGGATTAGCCTTTTGATGCTTTTTGATAATCATCGCACCTTCAACTTTTATTTTTTCCGCTCGCGGATCAACGGCAATAACCATCCCGCGATAAGGCACTCGTTCGACTTTTCCGTCCGCACTTTTCTCGTAACGGTTATATTCACGTCCCGAAATGAAAACGACTTCATCACCGCGTTTTATTCTTGATCTGATTGTTCCTTTTTTTGCCTTACTACTCATCTTTTTAAATAACCTCCGGTGCAAGTGAAACGATTTTCATAAAACTTCTTTCACGCAGTTCGCGGGCGACCGGACCGAAAACCCGTGTGCCGATTGGCGAACCGTCTTCTTTGATAAGAACTGCCGCATTTTCATCAAATCTGATGTAAGTTCCATCCTTACGGCGAACTTCTTTTCTGGTTCTAACAATCACGGCATCATAAACACTACCTTTTTTAGCAGTTCCACCGGGTGATGCTTCTTTGACGGTAACTTTGATCTTGTCACCGATTCCTGCAATTTTCGATGTTGAACCGCCAATCGGCATAATCATTTTTACCTTTTTAGCACCTGAATTATCCGCAACCATAAGTGCGGTTTGCATTTGAATCATATCTTCACTCCGAAACTCGTAATTCTTAATTCGTAATTCGGTTTTTGCGTATTACGTATAACGAATCACGTATTGCTCTATTTCACTGTTTTCTGCACAATTTCGACAACACGCCAGCGTTTACGGGCTGAAAGCGGTCTTGTTTCAACGATGCGAACCTTGTCGCCAATTGTTGCTCCAAGTTCATCGTGAGCCATAAATTTCTTCTTGCGTTTAACGTATTTTCTATACAGCGGATGTTTTACTACTCGATCAACGCGGACTGTAACTGTATTTGTCATTTTATCGGACTGAACAATGCCGACTTTTTCCGCTCTTTTGCTGTGTTTTACCAGAGATTTTTCTTTTTCATCAGAAATACCGACAACTGATTTTACCGTATCCGCAGCTGTTTCAACTGCATCCGAAGCGGTGTCAACTATATCCGATGCTGTTTCTGCAACTGCTTCGGCAATATCTCCGACAATTCCGGCAGCGGCTTCAATCACATTTTCAATAATCGAATCATCAGCGGTTGCTTCATCTTGTTTCTCAGCTTTTTCGTCAGCCTTTTTGGACTTGGCAGTTTTCTTTGTTTTCTTTTCTGCCTTTTCTTCAGTCTTTGCGGCTTCTACGTTTTCTGTGATTTCTTCTGCGTTTTCTTCTTTCTTTTTCGCCATTTTTTAAAATTCCAACCTTTTTATGCTTCCGCTTTATTTACACTTTTGGTTTCATCAGATTCTCTCTGACGAATTAATGTATAAACCCTTGCCAAAGTTTTTCTCTCGCGTCTGATGTCTTCAACTACTTCACCGACACCGAGAGATTTTCTGAATTTCAAGCGAAAGAGTGATTCTTTCAAACTGTCCGCTTGTTCCTTCAACTCATCCAATTCCATTTCACGAAGTTGTCCTAATTGTTCTTTGCGTTTCATTTTTTAAACAATTCCTCCTTCCAAATCTGCACGGGTTACAAACTTCGTCTTAATCGGAAGTTTTTGTGCCGCAAGGCGAAATGCTTCTCTCGCAAGTCCTTCTTCAACCCCTTGGATTTCATACATAACTCTTCCGGGTTTAACCACCGCAACCCAATGATCGGGTGCTCCTTTTCCTTTACCCATACGGGTTTCAGCCGGTTTCTTAGTAACCGGTTTATCAGGAAACATACGAATCCAGATTTTACCGCCGCGTTTTACATGACGAGTCATAGCGATACGTGCAGCTTCGATTTGGCGGTCTGTAATCCAGCCCGGCTCCATTGCTTTCAGTCCAAAATCTCCGAAATTCAACTTATCTCCGCGATGAGCTTTACCTCTGTTTCGCCCTTTTTGCTGTTTTCGGAACTTGACCTTTTTCGGCATTAACATAATGAGTTACCTCAAAAATTTGCTTCTCTTGTAAAATTATCTATTATTTCTATCATCCCGGCGACGCGGTTTTCTTCCGCCGTGTCTGTTTCCGGCTGTAATTTTTGGTTCATTGATCGGATCGGTTGTCGTTCCGCGTGCCATATTTGCATCGGGATCAAGAATTTCTCCACGATAAATCCAAACTTTCACACCAATGATTCCCATTGTCGTCAGGGCTTCCGCAAAACCGTAATCAATATCGGCTCTCAGAGTGTGAAGCGGAAGTTGACCTTGCAAAGACCATTCACGACGGGCAATTTCTGCACCGTTCAAACGTCCCGACATCATAACTTTGATTCCCTCAGCACCCATCCGAAGCGATTCTTCCATGGTCTTTTTCATCGCACGTCTGAAAGCGGTTCGCTTTTCAAGTTGATAAGCAATTTTTTCAGCCTGCAACTGTCCATTTAATTCCGGGCGGCGGATTTCCTGAATTGAAACGATCACGTCTCGTCCGGTTTTACTCGATAAATCTTCTTTTAATTTTTCGATCTCCGAACCTTTGCGACCGATGATAATTCCTGGACGCGAAGTATAAATAATAATCTTCAGACGATTTGCGGCACGCTCGATGTCTATGTGTGAAACACCCGCCCCCATAAAACGCTTCTTTAAATCACGTTTTAGTTTCAAGTCCTCCGCTAAAAATTCAGCGAATTCGTTTTTGGCAAACCAATGCGAATGCCAGTCTTTGTTATATCCGACTCTAAAGCCGTATGGATGTACTTTCTGTCCCATAAAATTTCCTGTTTTTACTTATTGGCGTTCCAGCCATTCGTTTTCGTCAATCTGTCTGTCAGCAGCTTCATCCGTTCCTGTTTTTTCTTCGTCGCTCTGAGCTGCTAATGGTTTATTTTTCGGTGTTGCTGTTCCAATCGGCTCAGCTTCCGTTTCCGGTCTGGCTTTGTCCTCAGATTGTTCGTGTAACTTTTCCGGTTTATCTTCTTTCGCTTCTACCTTTTCTTCAGCCTTTTTGTTACCGGCTTTCTTATCAGCAGATTTGGCTTTGCCTTCAGATTTTTCTTCTTTCTTTGCTTTTGAAGTTTCCTTAGCTTTCTTTTCAGATTTTGTTTCTTTCACTTCCGGGACTTCTTTTTCTTTTGCAATTTCCTCTGTTTCGACAGTTACCTTTTTATCCTTCTTAGAAGCGTTATCTTTTGTCTTCGGAGTTTCCTGCTTGGTTTTAATTACTTCGTCATCAGTCTTTTCAGTTTCTGATTCAGCATCCTTAACATCGTCGGTTATTTTAACTTTATCGGCTTTTGTATCTCGATGCGTTTTATTTGAATCTCCACCGGACATTTTCGCCGAATCATTGTTACCGCTTCCAATTTTTCCAGCCGCTTTTGCCTTCTTTCTCGATTTTTTGCCGTCTTTAACTTCCGGCATTTCGCTCGTCAGTTCAACCGTGATATGACAAAAATGCCGTCTTTCAAAATATGCCCGACCTTGCGGTGCGGGACGCAGACGACGACGGTTTTTGGTCGGTCCGATGTCAACAAAACAAGTTTTGATCCACAAATCATCGGGATCAATAGCGATATTTTCCTGCTCCGCTTTATAAGTGGCATTGGCAATCGCCGAATGAATACATTTAGCAATCGGTCCAGCCGCACGTTTATTGGTAAATTTCAAGATAGCCAGGGCTTTGGCAACATTTTTCCCACGCACAAGGTCAATTACAAGCCGTGCTTTCTGCGGCGAGCCCTTTATATATTTTGCTTTTGCTATTGCTTCCATAATCGTAATTCGTAATTCGTAATCCGTAATTCGCGTAAAGCGTATTGCGTTTAACGTATCGTATTATTTCCTCTTTGCCATTTTCTCCGCTTTCGTTCCCGGATGTCCCTTAAAAAGTCTGGTCGGGGAAAATTCTCCGAGTTTATGTCCCACCATATTTTCCGTTACGTAAACTGGGATATGACGCTTGCCGTTGTGAACGCCAAAGGTTAAACCAACCATATCGGGCGTAATTGTCGAACGACGTGACCAGGTTTTAACCGCTTGCGGTTTCGCACCGCCTTCCTCGATTCTTTTTAAAACCTTCTGAATACTTAAATCTATAAAAGGTCCTTTTTTTACTGAACGTGGCATAATTTTATTTTGGATTTTGGATTTTGGATTTTGGATTTTCAGAAATAATCGTAAATCCAAATTCTAAAACCCAAAATCGGATTATTTCCTTCTTCTATCACGCACGATCATATTGTCCGTGCGTTTGTTTCTGCGTGTTTTGTAACCTTTTGTCGGTTTGCCCCAAGGCGTTACCGGATGGCGACCACCGGAAGTTTTACCTTCACCACCGCCGTGCGGGTGATCTACCGGATTCATTACAACACCGCGAACTTTCGGACGGCGACCCATCCAGCGTTTGCGTCCGGCTTTACCAAGTGAAACATTTTCGTGTTCCCTGTTTCCGACCATTCCGACCGTTGCCATACAGACAACCGGAATTCTTCTAACTTCACCCGAAGGCATTTTAAGCTGTGCATATTTACCTTCTTTTGCCACAACTTGAGCAAATCCTCCGGCGGAACGAACAAGCTGACCACCTTTTCCGGGGCGAAGCTCGATGTTGTGAACCTCAGTTCCCAAAGGAATATTCAAGATTGGCAAAGCATTTCCCGGCAAAATGTCGGCTTCAGGTCCACTCATAATCGCTTGTCCGACTTCCATATTGGCAGGTGCGAGAATATATCTCTTTTCACCATCTAAATAAGTGATCAAAGCGATATGTGCCGAGCGATTCGGATCGTATTCGATCTGTGTAACTTTTCCGGGTATTCCGGTTTTATTACGCTTAAAATCAATGATTCTATAATGCCGTTTGTGTCCGCCACCGCGACGGCGAACCGTGATTCTTCCGTCATTATTACGTCCCGAAATTCTTTTTTTCGGTTCGAGCAAAGATTTTTCAGGCTCTGCACCTTTGGTTAATTGCTCACGCTTCAAAAAGGTTTGATAACGTCTTGCCGGTGATGTTGGTTTTACTTTTTTTATAGCCATCTTTTAATTTTCGATCTGCAATTTTCGATTTGCGTTTTTAAATTCGATAAATTGCCATCGCCTATTCATATTCTCAAGATTTCGGATTTACAAATTCATTTTCAGACGCAAATCGCAAATTCAAAATCCTTAAATTGCTTCAGCATAATCCACATGCGGCTCGCCAACTTTCAATGTAATATAGGCTTTTTTCCAAGCCGGTCGGCGACCTTCGTGTCGTCCCTGACGCTTCATTTTACCCTTTCGGTTAAGTGTGCGAATTCGTGATACTTTAACACCGAAGATTTCTTCGATGGCACTACGAATGTCATCCTTGCTCGCTTTGCGGGCAACACGAAAAGTTAAAACTTGTCCCTGCTCTTCGCCGTCGCTACTCTGTTCTTTAAGAAGAACGGACTTCTCAGTTATAATCGGTGATTTTAATACATCCCAAACATTTAATTTATCTCTCATTTTATGCCGCCTCCTTTAATGTTTTCTTACCACGCGGAGTAAGTAAATCGCTTAATTCTTCGACCGCTTTTTTCGAAAGAACAATTTTTTCGTGATACAGCAAATCGTAAACATTAACGCCGAAACTGTTGACAATTTTTGTTTTTTGAACATTTCTCGAAGCCATCATCAAGTTTGAATTGTCGAGCGAATCAACTATCAAAGTTTTGGTTTGATTTTTCTTATCAGCCAAATCAAGAGTCGTCATCATATTGACAAAATCTTTTGTTTTAGGATTATCAATACTAATCTCATCAATAATTAAAAGATTTCCCTCACGCAATCTTTCCGACAGAGCCGATCTCAAAGCACCCCGACGCATTTTTTGCGGCATTTTATACGACCAATCTTTCGGCACAGGTCCGTGAACCCGTCCGCCGCCACGCCATAAAGGTGAACGGATTGATGCAACTCTTGCACGTCCGGTTCCCTTTTGCTTCCAGGGCTTTTTGCCGCCGCCGCGAACATCGCCGCGGGTTTTGGTTTTGGATGTTCCCTGACGGGCATTAGCCAGATAATTCCTGACTGCTGCATGAATCAAGCCTTCATTGAGTTCCGCTCCAAAAACTTTGTCGCTTAACTCAATATCGCCGATCTCTTTATTTTCTAAATTGCGAACCTTTACGGTAGGCATAATTTTAACTCCGTTAAAGTGGTCAGTATTTGGTGCAACAGTCATTTTTAACTACCAATAGCCCCTGCCAACTGCCAACTATTTTCTACTTTTTCCTTCAGATTTTTTAACGATAACCAGTCTGCCATTCGGTCCCGGAATTGAACCGCGAACCATAATCAGATTGTTATCTATGTCAACTTTTTCAATCGTCAAATTTCTTGCACTTACGCGGTCATTTCCCATATGTCCCGAAGATTTCGTCCCTTTAAAGACTCTCGAAGGGCTTGCCGATTGACCAATTGAACCCGGGCGACGTTTGTTCATCGAACCGTGTGTCATCGGACCGCGTGAAAAGTTATGCCGTTTAATTGTTCCGGCAAAACCGCGTCCTTTTGATCTTCCGACCACATCAATCCTATCGCCATCGTTGAAAACATCGGCTTTTATTTGCTCACCGATTTCAGCTTCCGGTTCGTCTTTTAAGCGAATTTCTCTCAAAATACGAGTTGGCGGCAGACCACCTCCGGTTTTTTCAAAGTGTCCACGCATCGGTTTTGTAACATTTTTAACCTTTATGGGTTTATCCTCTACCAAACCGAGTTGAACCGCATTATAACCGTCGCTTCCCGATGATTTTTTTGTTTGAACAACCACACAAGGTCCTGCTTTAATAACCGTCACGGGTGTAACCGTTCCGTCTTCAGCAAAAAGCTGTGTCATTCCTACTTTTCTTCCGATGATTCCGTTAACCATTTTTTTGTTAATTGTTAATTGTTAATTGTTAATTGTTTTAACAGTCAACGATTAACTATGTAAATCTAATAATTGCCCTTTATAACGTGAAAAGTATTTTTATACTTTACTTTTCAATTCCAACCTTTCACCTCTAACTTAATTAAGTTCCAAAGGCTTTGATTTCAACATCAACACCTGCGGGCAAATCCAATCTCATCAACGCATCTACCGTTTCGGCAGTCGGATCAAGAATGTCCATCAAACGCTTGTGTGTTCTGATTTCAAACTGCTCACGCGATTTTTTGTCAACGTGCGGTGAACGCAAAACCGTCCATTTATTTTTGACCGTCGGAAGCGGAATCGGACCTGCGATTCTCGCTCCGGTGCGTTTCGCCGTATCAACGATTTCCTGTGTGGATTGATCCAACACGCGATGATCGTATGCTTTTAACTTGATGCGTATTTTTTCGTTTAACATATTTTTAGTAATTGGTAATAAGTAATCGGTAATTGGTTTTAGCTAATTACTAATTACCAATTACTTTCAATCCTATTCTATAATTTCGGTAACCGTTCCCGCTCCCACCGTGCGTCCGCCTTCTCTGATCGCAAACCGCAAGCCTTTCTCCATCGCTATCGGTGCAATCAGTTCGATGTTCATCTCGATATTGTCTCCCGGCATCACCATCTCCACTCCGTCCGGCAAATTCGCTACTCCCGTTACATCCGTCGTTCTGAAATAAAACTGCGGTCTGTAGCCGGTAAAAAACGGTGTGTGTCTGCCGCCTTCTTCTTTGGTCAGGACATAAGCCTCTGCCTTGAACTTCGTGTGCGGTGTGATACTTCCCGGTTTCGCAATCACCTGTCCGCGTTCAATCGCCGAACGCTCGACTCCTCTGAGCAGCAGTCCGACATTATCGCCCGCGACTCCCTCATCCAGAAGTTTCTTGAACATCTCAACGCCCGTGCAAACCGAGTTCTGCGTGTCCTTGATCCCAACGATCTCAACTGCTTCATTGACTTTAACGATCCCTCTTTCGATTCTTCCCGTCGCTACCGTTCCTCTGCCCTGAATCGTGAAAATATCTTCCACCGGCATCAAAAACGGTTTGTCCGTTTCTCTTTCCGGTTCGGGAATATACGTGTCAACCGCTTCCATCAATTCTATGATTTTAGCTTCCCATTTCTCATCGCCTTCAAGTGCTTTTAATGCCGAGCCTTGAATGATCGGAATATCATCGCCCGGATAATCATATGCCGACAGCAAATCTCTGATCTCCAGTTCAACGATCTCCAAGAGTTCCTCATCTTCGGCTGACACCATATCCACCTTGTTCATAAAAACAACCATCGCCGGAATTC
>JALZKH010000024.1 GCA_030859345.1 Acidobacteriota bacterium
AACTTTTTCCGATAAGTTGCTACATATAAAGAATTTACCAAACTTTAAGCATAAATTTCGCTAAGTCTGTAAAACTACTGTTTACAACAATTTACAAGAGGCTTGCACCAAGAGTGCGGAAGAACCTATCCATTTGTCCATTGATTTGAAAAGGTATTCTTAACGCTTGATTAACCCAAGAAATCTGTCTGACACGGATTGATTCACCAATCAGGATTTTTACTAAATCCACATCAGTCGGCTGATTCGGGCAAGAAATAGTGTCTCCAACGTGTTGTGATACATTCCAGATAAAGTTCATTCCGTCAACAGGTCTGGTAAATTGTAGTTTAGCTGCCATAATAAATTACTCCTTTTTAGAATTGTTATTTACCTGACATAAAAAACCCAACTATTTTGCCTTATAGTAGTTGGGTTTTTTTTACTATTGCTTATTCTCCAAAGCTTTTTTAAATTGTGCTTCCTGAAGATTGATAAAATTCATAAGGTTTGCATTATCCTTAAATTTTACTTTTAGCAGATCAAATGCCTCTTGTCCTCGCGGATCGGCGAGATTTACAATTGATTGAACTCCTGTGAAAATGCTTTGGAAACTATTATTTTCAAGTGCCGATTTGAAATTTTCAAAAACAATCGGAAATGCTCTGGCATCGCCTTTTCCTGTTGCCGCAACGATTCCGAGGGCAGCGGAGCGAACATTTGCAGGTTGTAATTTGTCGGTTCCTAATTTAATTCCCAGATCCAAAGCCTTTTTATCTCCGAGAGCCGCAAGTCCATTTAAACCTGCAATTTGCAGACGATTTTTCCATGAACCGGTGTTTGCAAGTTTTTGCAAAAATAGATAAGCATCGTTTGCTTTTGAATTTCCGAGTGCGACGGCGGCTTGTTCGACGACGAAATAGCTTTGATCGCTCAGAGCCGATTTATAAATATCCGCATAAGCTCTATCTTTTGTAGCATTTAGAAGCGAAATTGCATTTCCGCGAACCTGCGAATTTTTATCCGTCGCGGCTCTTTTAAGCATTGTAACGGTTGCTGTATCAAGGGCGATTGCTTCGGGACGATTGCCGTTCGGATTCGTTGGTAATAAAATCTGCCCGATTTTGTTGAGTGCTTCGCGGCGTAATTGCCACGTCGAATCGGTAAGTGCTGCATTTCTCAAAAATTCCAGAACTCTATCTTTATCGGTTGCGGCAAAATCTTTTGCTTTCGCTTGATTTGCCAATTCCTGCATCGCCCAATTTCTGCCGAGAATATCACTATCGTTTTTTGCCTGATACAGCAATTCATCCATTGATTTTTTGAAGGTTAATTCCTTTATTAAAGTTCCTTCATTATCAAAATCAACGATAAGCGGTTTTGATTCGACATTTTTGAATGTGAAAACATTTTCTTCTTTCGGCTGAATGAAAACCGTTTCGATTCTCGAACCTTTCGGCGTAACGATTTCAATGTCCACAGGCGTTTGAAAATACTTAACCTGCGGGAAATCCGAAGTTAGATTCATTTTCTGTGTTTGTTTAACATTAAGCTTTAATTCGCCACTGGCTGAATCATATTTTTGCTCAACTTCAAAAACGGGATGTCCCATTTTATAAAGCCACTGGTCAAAAAATGCTTCCATTGATTGTCCGGTTGTTTCTTCAATCGCAATGCGTAAATCTTCGGTTTGAACAGGCTCATTCGCATTTGTTCTCAAATAATGATTGAGTGAACGGAAAAAATTCACATCGCCCAACTGCTTGCGTAACATATGCAGAACCGCACCGCCGCGTGGATAAGCGTAGGTATCGAAAACGGCATCGGGATTTGCGTAATATTTTGTAACAATCGGACGGCGGTTTCCTTGTTTCCAAGTGTTTAAATATGCGTCCTGATTGGATTTTACATCGTTAAATAAAAAGAAATCTTTGCCTTTTGATTCCAGCTGCCACAGACCTTCCATATAAGTTGCAAATGATTCATTGAGCCAGATTTCACTCCAATCACGACAGGTTACATAATCGCCAAACCACTGATGAGCGAGTTCGTGTGCCTGCAAACTGTCCGGGTCGCTATCGAGTTCGGTGCGTGCGTCAATTATCATATTATCGGTTTGCGTCGTGGCGGTGATATTTTCCATTCCGCCGTTGAATTCATTGCCGATTGTCTGAGCGTATTTAACATACGGATATTTGAAATTGAGTTTTTCCGAGAAAAATTTAACCATTGCGGGAAGTCTTTTGGCGGTAATTTCCCCTTCTTTTTTCCAAGGAGCATAAACATAAGTTGAAACGGGAATGTCCAGATAATTACCACGGATTTCAACAAATTCGCCGACAACGATTGAGGTCAGATAATTCGTATAAGGCGTGTCCATTTTCCAATGAAAAGTCCGCGTGTTATTGCCGTTGTCTTTTGTTTCAACCAATTTTCCATTGGAAATAACTTGAAAAGGTTTTTCAACCGTCGCTTTAATTTCGGTAGTGCGAAAATCATTCGGATAATCGTAGGACGGAAACCAATATTTATTATATTCCGATTCGCCCTGCGACCAGATTTGGCGTGGATTCGTCGGCGAAGGATTTGCAGGTTTGACGAATTTCAAACCGCCTCCGCCGCCGAATCCCAATGTGTTATCAACCGTTTTGCCCGTCGTTTGATAATCAATCACAACTGTAATTTCGTCGCCGATATTATAAGGTTTTGGAAAATTTATCGTCAGTTTTGAATTCTTTTCATCATAAGAAAATTCCAGATCGCTGCCGCCTTTTAATTTGACAGAATTAAAAATCATCAAACCCGCATCGAGATTTAGCTGTTTAAAATTCGGTTTTAAAGGCGAAAATGTAAATTCTTCAATGCCGAAAGTTTGTTCTTTTTCCCAATCAAACCGCAGATCGAGAGCAATATGCTTTTGGTCAAAATCGTGGCTGCGGACATAATTTATCGGCGGAAGCGGTTTCTTTTTGACAGTATCATCCTGAAACGGACGAAAAACCGAAAACGGTCGGGCTTGAACGATCTGCCCGAGACAGAGCAGAGAAATTATCAAGAGATTGATAAATTTTATAGGGAAACGTAAATTTTTCATATGATTTTTAACACCTTTTTAGATTGAAAATAATTTGCTTTATTTTAATTGATAAACTGATAAATAAAAAAGCCGAAATGATTTATTTTTCATTTTGGCTTTTGAAATTATTAAATTGTAATTTCCTACTGCACAACAGTTGAACTACCCGTATCTTTTCTCAAAAAAGCAACGAGGTCTTCGCCGGATTTTTCAAGCATTTTCATTAACAGATCATCATTACTATTTAATAAGAAAATTAAAAAACGGATAGCAGATAAATAACCTATTACCGTATTATCCACTATCCATTTTCCGTTATTTGCTTAAGATAATTATTTCATAAAATAGCCCGCCGCCATTGAAGCGAGATCGTCCATCGCACTTCCGTCGCCGTCTTTATCGAGCATCCGTGAAGCCATATCCATCATCGGATTTCCGCTTGACTGCATTTGCTGTTTTTGACCGAGAATCAAATCGGAAAGTCCGCCGGAATCTAGATTTTCCTGTTGTTTTTTCTTGCCGAGAAATGACATTACAATCGGAGCTAACGTAATCAGAAGACTAGCAACCTGTCCCATACTCAAACCGGATTTTTCGCTGATTTCCTGTGCCGCAGTCGTCTGCTTGCCGCCCAAAATATGTTCGAGAATTCCCGCACCGTTCGTTTGTCGGGAAGCCTGTTGCGGAGTGGGAACGCCGCCCTGCAAAAAGTCGCTCAAACTGTTGAGCAAACTTCCGTCGTGGTCTTGCTGCAAAGCATTATCAAGACTTTCCGCTCCCTGCGGCGACTGCACATTATTTGCCAAACCGCTTAAAATTGTCGGCAAAGCCATCTGAATTGCCGAATTTACCACCGATTGATTTGCTCCTAAGTTTTGGCTGATCTGCTCAACCGCCTGATTTCCTTGTTGTTGTCCTAATAAATCTTCTAATGAAAACATTTTGTTTTTTTCTCCTTAAATTTTAAATCTTTAGCTTTTAACTTTCTTGCTTGGAAGTAATAATATCAAAATAACAAAGAAAAGTCGTTTTATTCAACCGAGTTCCAATCAAATCAATGCCAAAAATAAAAATCTTTATAATCTTTTGTCTCTTTTTTTGTGCTTCGTGCAAAGTAAATAAAAATGAAGAATACGGCAAATTTACCAAAGTTCAGACAGTTGGAGACTTAGATAAAAGAATCGGCGAACCTTTTGGAATCGCGGTTAGAGATGATTTTATCTTTGTTTCCGACGGTGAAAACGGCAAAATCTGGAAACTTGCCAAAGATGGAAATGCCGAAGTCTTAACCGGGAAACTCGACACGCCTTCGCAGATCGTTTTTGATAAAAACGGCGATTTGATCGTCGCGGATTCGGGCAGTCAGACGATCAAGAAAGTTTTAAAAGACGGCAACATCGAAATAATTGCAGGAGTTAAAAATAAAAAAGGTTTTGCAGACGGGGACGTGAAAACGGCACTTTTTAATGCTCCCGTCGGCGTTGCGGTTTTTGAAGAAAAAATCTATGTTGCCGATACATACAACGATAAAATCCGTCTGATCGAAAATGGAAAAGTTACGACAATCGCGGGCGGTAATCAAGGATTTGCAGATGGAACTGTTGCAAAATTCGACACACCGACGGGTTTGGCAATCTGGACGGACGGACGAATTTTAGTGGCAGATTCGGAAAATGCCAGAATCCGCGTTATCGAACAAAATGGAAATGTTTGGACTTTGGCGGGAAACGGGAAGTCAAATTTAACAGATGGACTTTTAAGCAAAGCCGAATTTGTTTATCCGACGGCTTTAACTGTTGATAAATTCGGTTCAATTTATATCGCCGATGGAAACGCCATCCGCGTTATCGGGCGTAGATTTATACCGATAGTTGAAACAATCTCTAGAGATTCGCAAGGTTTTCTCGATGCTGATCCTCTGGATTCAAAATTCAATCGTCCGAGTGGTTTGGGTGTAGATGATGAAGGAAATCTGTTTGTCGCAGATTCGGATAATCAGCTTATACGGGTTTTTACCGGAGCGGAGATCGGCAAAAAAGTTTCGGCGGAGGAATTTGAAAAGACACAACTTTCAGCGAAAGAATTCCGTAAATTGTCCGAACCCCGTTGGACTTATGATCCGCCGGAAGCCGCACGCGAAATTACCGGAACGCTCGGAGAAATTCGCGGTCAGATGTTGGATAAAAATTCGTTACCCAGATTTCATAACGGTCTGGATATTTCCGGCGGATACGGCGAAACTGCCCGCTTTATACGTGATGAAAAAGTTTTGCGTCCGAACCCGGTGCAGAATTTTGAAACGACACGCGAGTTAATTCGTCTGCCGACGCTCGGTTACATACACATACGTCTTGGGCGGGACGCGAAACAAATTCCGTTTGAGGACGATAGATTTCAGTTTTCTTTTGATGAAAATGATGTGCCAAACGGAGTGCGGATTCCACGCGGGACAAAATTCAAAGCCGGCGATATTATCGGGACATTAAATAAACTTAATCACGTTCATTTAATTGCAGGAAAAACGGGACACGAAATGAATGCGTTGGATGCTTTAATTTTGCCCGGTATTTTAGATTCAAAAAGTCCGCAAATTGAAAAAGTTACGATGTTCGATGAAGATTGGAATGAGATAAAAACTGAAAAACCAAATGAGCATATAAAACTTACGGGAAAAATTCGCATTGTTGTTCGTGCTTTCGATCAAATGGACGGCAACGCCGAGCGTCGAAAGTTGGGTTTATATAAAATCGGTTATCAGATTTTTGATGAAGATGAAAATCCGCTGCCGAATTTTCAAGACCCGAAGTGGAATATAATTTTTGATAAAACTCCCGAACGTGAAGCCGTCAAACTCGTCTATGCCAGGGGAAGCAAATCGGGGGCGACGGGCGAAACTGTTTTTAATTATATTGCCACGAATGAAGTTTACGGTGGATTTATGAAAGAGAATTTTTTTGATGTGAGCCGACTAAAGTCGGGAAATTACATTCTGCGGGTTTTTGCGGCAGATTTTTTTGGTAATATCGTATCAGAAGATATAGAATTTAAGAAAAGTTAATAAATTTTTAATTCAAAAAAAAGGTTTAAAAATATGTCGGCAGTAATTGATTTAACAAAAAAAGAATTAACAAAATCCGAAGTGCTTTACGGTGTGAGTTGGGAAATGTATGAATCTCTGGTTGAAAAATACTGGAATATGCCAACCCCACGCCTGACTTATGACAGCGGAATTTTAGAGATTGAAATGTCAAATTCATCACAACACGAAATCGAAAATAGAACTCTTGCAAGATTAGCTGAACATATTTTGCTGGAGTTAGAAATAGACTTTCTAAATTGCGGTTCAACAACTTTTTCCAAAGAAAGTTCCCGAAAAGGCTTTGAACCCGATTCGAGTTTTTACATTGAATCTTTGGATTTAATTGAAGGAAAAACAGATTTGGATTTTGAAAATGATCCGCCGCCGGATTTGATTATTGAAATCAACCGCACGAGTTCTTCATTACCGCGTATGCCGATTTTTGCGGCGTTTGGAGTAAGGGAAATCTGGCGTTGTAATGAAGATGAGGTCAGATTTTATGAATTAGTTGACGGCGTATATCTGGAAACGGAAAATAGTATCTGTTTACCAATCTTAAAAAATGAAGATGCGACAAATTTTTTACTTGAAAGCAGAAAGTTAAAAAGCACCGCGTGGATTAAGAAAATGCGTGATTGGACAAGTGAAAAAGTAAAAAGTAAAAAATGGAAAATACGTGAGTGAAGAAATTAAAAAAATGTGGAGCAGTTTATTTAATATCTTTTACAAGTAAATAAAATGAGGTTGAAGAATGAATTTGAAAGTTAGATTTTTTGTATTGATTGTCAGCATAGTTTTCAGCAATTTTGCCGCAACGCAGATGTTTGCCGGGGATTTAGATGAAAATGATCCGAATAAAGTTATCAAAGTCGCACCGCCCGCTCCTGTTTTTACTGATGCGGAAAGAAAAGCTGAATTAGCCAAACGCCGCAAGCAAGTGGCGGATGCGATGGCTGATGACAGTATGCTGATCTTGTTTAGTGCCGATTCAAAACTTTATACAAATGATGTGGAATATGTTTATCGGCAGGAAAATAATCTCTATTATTTAACCGCACTCAAACAAAACGGCGTGATGCTTGCAATGACCAAGAAAGACGGTGTTGTTAAGGAAATTCTTTTTCTGCCAAAACGAAATCCCCAATTTGAAACCTGGAACGGGCGAATGTATTCCAACGAGGATGCAACGCGGCTTTCGGGATTGGAAACGATTGTAGATACTAAATTTTTTAAAGAATTTCAGGAAGCGGTTAAAAACAAACAAGCATTTACCGCCGCAGATGAAAGTTTTTCAAATACTTTTATACCGAAAAATTTATATATTTTGCAGGGAAACAGAAGAGAATTTGCCGACGAAAATGTGTTTGCGGATTCTTTGCAAGGTTACAGCGTGAGAAACGCTCTGCCGATCTTTGCAAAATTGCGGCTGGTAAAATCTCCGTATGAAATAAAATTAATGCGGCACGCGATTGCGATTACGAATGAAGGAATTATGCGTGCGATGGGAATGATTGATAAAGCGGATTGGGAATATGAAGTGCAGGCGGAGGTTGAATATACTTTCAGACGTAGAAATGCCGATTTTTGGGGTTATCCGTCAATCGTCGGCTGCGGTTTGAATGCGACCACACTTCATTACGTCGAGTCGCAGGGAAAAGTTTTGAATGGTGATTTGATGCTGATGGATGTCGGTGCGGAATATGACCATTACACGGCGGATATTACCAGAACTTTTCCCGTTAATGGCAAATTTACAAAGGAACAAGCTGACATTTACAAGATCGTCTATGATGCACAGGAAGCCGCCGCCGCAAAATTAAAACCCGGAGTAAGCGTCGGCGAAGCGAGTCTTGCCGCCAGACAGGTAATTATTGAAGGGCTTTATAAACTCGGTTTGATTACCGAGAAAAACTCGAATCAATATCGTTTGTGGTATATGCACGGCTGGGGACATTGGCTCGGAATGAATGTGCACGATGTCGGAAACGGCGGAACGCCTTTGCAGGAAGGAATGATAACGACCAACGAACCGGGAATTTACATCCGCGAAGATGCTCTGGATTATTTGGACGATACACCTGAAAACAGAGCGTTTCTTGCAAAAGTTCGACCTGCATTTGAGAAATATAAAAATATCGGAGTCCGCATCGAGGACGATATGCTGATTACAAAAACGGGTGTTGAATGGATGACCAAAGATTTGCCGAGAAAACTCGAAGATGTCGAGGCGTTTATGGCAAGAGCTAAAAAGGAAATGAGAAATAATTCGATTTTGAGAAATGACTTGAATCCGGCGTTAGCGGTCAATGTTTTGGATTTTATTAATCAAGCCGAAACAAGAAAAATTCATTCCCATTAAGTGTTAAAATTAATTGATATTTGGGGAACGGTAAATTTGTTGCCGTTCCTTTTTATTCGTAACTCAAAGCCTCAACCGCATCGAGTTTGGCAGCTCGGAGGGCAGGATAAAGTCCGCCGACTGCTCCGCCTAATAAACCGACGACTGTTGTAATTGCAATAACCGTCGGACTGAGTTCAACTTCCAGAGTCGTTACAGATGTGAGCAAAAATCTCAATGCAATTGTCAAAATAATTCCCAAAATAATGCCGCAGAAACTGATTAGAATTGCTTCTTTGGTAATTATCCAGGCGATTTCAGAATTAGCCATTCCGAGGGATTTCATAATTCCTATCTGCCGCGTTCGTTCGGTTACGGTCGTATACATCGTCAGTAAAATTACCAAAGCACTGATAATCGCCGCAACTCCGATGATAACATTTAGGAAAATTCCCAACGCGGGAATCGCCGACATATAAAGTTCTTCCAAATCTTTGGTGAAAATAATTTGCGTGTCGGGAAATTTTTGATTTATTGCAGTTGCAACCGTTTCGGGATTTGCTCCATTTTTGACCTTAACTAAAACAGCCGTTGCTTTGCCTTCTCCACCCACCTGTTTTTGCATTGTGAGAAGTGGAATTTTGACTCTCGAACCGGCGGCGGGTTCATAAGTTCCGACGATTGTAAAATCTCTCTGCCAGACTTTCATTTTATCGCCGACCTTGAAGTTTTTTTGAGATTGAAAGCCCGTATCTATTATAATTTCATCGCCCGCATCGCCAATTTTGCGACCTTCGATAATTGACAGACCGACGACTGAAGCATAATCTTCAAAATTCATTCCTTCAATAAGTCGCTCGCCCGTTTTGGAATCTTGAACTTCAATTGTCTGCTGACCGAATGGCACTGCTCTTTTTACGCCTTCAATTTTTTCAAATTCACCTGCCAATGAAACGGGCAGGCGAAATGATTCCGAACCGCTGATACCGATTGAGCCAGCCGGACGCACAAAAATCTCCGCATTTACGTTGGATTCACGGGTTGCTCTTTCCCGCATCGAGCCGTTTGCCAAGCCGACCGTAAAAACAATTAACAAAACGCCGAGCGAAATTCCTAAAATACTGACGATTGTTCTGGCGGGGCGGTGCAGAAAATTTGAAAAAACCAGGTTATCCATAAAAATCCGAAAAAATTATTCTATCTAAATTGCGGGAAAGTTTCTCATATAGATTACCTGGTATCAAGCAGAATAATTTATTGTTGCTGAATTTTAGCCGCAGGGGTTTTGGTTGAGGCTGTTTGATTTTCGGGATTAGCGTTGGCTGGCTTTAATTCGGGTGGCTTCCAACCGGCTTTTTTTAACAAATTTATCGCATAATTGATCGGAATCGCCATATTAGCCGCGTTATTTTCAGTAAATACGCCGAAATTTACACCAATTACTTTGCCCGATTGCCCGAACAGAGGTGATCCCGATCCGCCTTCTGCGGTTTTAGCATCGTGAACGACTCGTTTTTTATCGAGGTCTGTGATCGAACCTTGTGTTGTTAGAGGCACGATTTTTCCCGATTGAGAAAGGAATTTTATTAAAGATTGTCTTGAACCGCCAAAACGACGATTAAATTCCTTTGCCTCTCCATCTTCCAGCATTGCCAGAAGTCTGTCAGGACCGTTCGGATAACCCATCGTGACGACGGTTTTTCCGATAGCAGTGGATTCTGTCGGCTTACTTTCAAGCGGTAATGCGGGAATTTTAAAATTGTCAGCAACAATCGAACCGACTCCTAAATCTTCGGTATAACTGATTTGCCGGACTTTCATTACAAAAGATTTGGTAGAATTTGGAAAATAGACCACAAGTTTTTTAATTCTGGCTCGTCCGCCGGATTCCTGCATCAGCTGTTTAACCAAGTCGTCCTCCGTCCAGGGCTGCAAAACGTGGCGATTTGTAACAATAAAACCTTCGCCGACGTGAAAACCCGTGCCGATAAAATCATATTCGACGGGAGTTCCGTTTCCTTCGGTAGTTAATCCTTTCGGTTCGGGAATTTCGTAAATTCCTTCTTCCATCGGCGGCGGTTGTTCTTCGTAAGGATCAGCAGGCTGTATGGCATTCGGATCAGGATAACGCAGCATTTTCCCGTTTTTGCGATCAACCAGATCATAAACACCCAGAATTAAACAAACGCCATTGCCGTATTCAACTCTCAAATTCGGTGCGAGCGAAACAATATCTCTGACGATTTTATTCGATTTATCCAACTCACCGATCTGGTCATTCGTCGTCGCAATTTGTGTCTGAAGATCACCGATTCTCTTATTTTGAAGCTCGACTAATTGACGATTTTTTTTTGTTTCCTGATAAAATCCGTATCCTAAGTAAAACAAACCGCTGAAAACTCCGACGATTAAGACAAGCACAATCAATTTGGAAGTCCAGCTGATTTCCCGCAGAAGCTCGCGTGAAAATTCCCGCAGAAAAGCCTTTGCATCATCGCGTTTTTCGGTTAATGCGGCTTCAACGGCGGCATCTTCGATAAACGGTGCGATGTGCGGTTCGCGGTTGGTTGTGATTAAAGATGATTCGGATTTAAGTGAAAAAAACGAAAACGAAATATCAGCCGATTCAACCGAAATGACATCACCGTCTCTGATCGCCGCAAACCTGTTTATCGGAGCATCATTTAATTTTAGATTTAATGATTTCTTAAAATTAATAACCCTATAAACGCCCTGGTCGGCTTCTAATTGCAGCCAAAGTCCACGCTCTTCCGGATTTTTTGAATGAATCTGCAGTTCACTCGTTTCGTCCGAACCGATACGGATATTCTCTTCACCAAAAAATTCGGTGCGTTTTTCATTTTCGACTGAAACGTGAATTATTATTCCAAATGCCATTCTTCTCAAAAAAAATAAATGGGAGCAAGAAGCAAACCTAACTGAATTTTACCAAAAAAGGCAAATCTTAACTACTAAGTAATCACTCACAATTAAGTTAGACTATATTTGAAGTTTGAAAACTTTATTCTCAGACTTCTGCCAAATTCATTTAAGGCTTGCTTGACCGAATAGCAAAGTCGTTCTTTGTCTTCATAATC
>JALZKH010000164.1 GCA_030859345.1 Acidobacteriota bacterium
CACTAATCGAAAGATTTAACTGCACGTTCAGACAAAGAGTATCAAGATTAGTGCGAAAAACATTATCATTTTCAAAGAGCGATTGGTTTCATCAAGGAGCAATCAAATACTTTTTAGCTCATTACAACTTGAAATGCCAAGAAAGATACTTTTCTACTTGAGCATTACTTTTAGGACACTACCAAAATATTAAATCATAAATCTTGATAAGACCAATCTTATCATAGAAAAAAGTCATAAAATTATTAAGTTTTATGACTTTTTTAAGGTAAAGTTTAGTTTAGCTTAAAAGAAAAAATATTTTTGTGCCAAAAAAACTGGTTATGATTTGCCGATTATTTTTTTCAAATTATTATCGGCATCTCTCAAAAAAGCAGTCTTTTTACTAAACCAATTTGTATCAGATTCTTCTTTTCCGCGTTCAATACTTAATGCTCTTTTCGTTTCCACAGGAGCAGTTCCGCCGTAGATTGTTCGGATATTAACAAAATTTTCGGCGGATAATGCGACTTTGGTTTCTTCTTCGGTGATAGAAAGTCGTCTTCCGAGAATCTTCTGAGCAGCATTTATGCAGAATTTCATATGTTACTTCGCTGTTTTGAGTTAAAGCGTCTTTTGCAAATATATGCGGGAATTAAAGTTTTGTGATGTTTGGAAGCCAAATCCAGAAAAACTTTTCTCAAATCCATTGCCTAATTAATTTTTACTTAATCTAATTTGTCAATGAATTTATTTAGCTTTCGGCAAACTCAGCATATTTGCAAAAATGCGGTATGCACCAGGCACGCCTTTTGGTAATTGTCTAAACCAGGAATATGATGTGTAAATATATTTACCTTTACCAATTTTTGCATAGAGCATACCGCCTTTTGATTCTGCCTCGTCTTCATCGTGGGATTCAAGCAGCGGTGTATATTTGGCATCCCAATCGGTCAAGCTGTATAAATGTCTTTCCTGAACCCAATTGTCAAAATCGGCTTGTGTTATTTTGTTCGGGAAGTTGAAAGCTTCATTATTCGGTTCTAAAATCGTTACCTTTGCAGTTTCATCAACGGTTCTTATATTGCCTTCCATCTTTGCAGGAAACGGCGGCAGGTTGTTTCTGATATATTCGCTTTGTTGATATTGAACAATCATTGTCCCGCCATTTTTGACGAAATCAAGCAAATGCTCATTGTTGGCAACAAAATCCGGTCGCACCTGCGAAGCACGTATGCCGATAACAATCGTGTCATATTGATTCAAATTTCCGGTCGAAAGGTCTTTTTCATCAAGCATTTTTACATCCAAACCCAGACGCTTGATCGCATCGGGAACTTTATCACCGCTGCCCATCACATAACCGACTTTGACCGGAGCAACTTTCAAATCCAGAACTTGTGCCGTTATATCGGATCTTGAATAGATGCGATGCGTTTGTATATGCGGATAAGCAATTTCTAAAACCTGTCTGTCGTATTTTTTCCCGTTGATGACTGCGTTTGCCGTCAGTTGATAATCGCCGGGCTTGGTATTTGCCGGGATTGTTACGTTAAAACTTAATGTGGCTTTATCACCCGTCCGTTTTAGAGAAAAATCGGATGCGGCGGGCGAAAGTTTCCAACCCGCCGGAAGAACAATTTGTGCTTTGCCGCTGACCGCATCCGGCATATTGTTGGTTATGGTCATTGTTACTTTATAATCAGAAACTCGTGCCGCTGTCGGAGCAATCAGCAAATTCGATTCGAGACCGATTGTAACAGCCGGAACAATATTCAAATCCCGTCGCAATTCGCCGCGAATATCATCGGCATAGCGATATTCGACCTTTTTATTAACTGAGATTTCCTGTCCGCCGATTTCCATTTTTACATCAGCTGTTACCAAAGGTTCTTGAAACGGCATATTTTTCGCCGCATCTTCCGCCGACCAATCGAATGTAAAATTAGCATTACGCGGTTTTTCCAACCAATACGGCTGAGTCAGAGCAGCATTTTCGGATGCTGTAATTTTGAAAAATGCCGCACTCAAAGCATCTTCGGTAAAAAAGCGGAAAACATTACCCGAAGGTTTCGGTTCAGCTGCAGTTTCCGATTTCCAACCAGACGGAACATTTAATAAAATATTTTTGACCTTGACACCCGTATTATCAGGAGCGAAAACTTTTACGCTAACATTAGTCGAATTTCCGCCGACGAGTTTATCCGTGTCGCTTAAAACGTCAACTACGACGCCGCTTGCCATTTGCAAAGCTTTGGCGAATTCAGCTTGTTTTTGACGAAGTATAAATTTTGAATCGGCATTGGACGTTGAGTTTTCCGCGTCTACCGCTTGCTTATATCCTTTGGCAAGAATTGGCACAATTTCCTGTGGTCTGTATAGGTTATACTGCTTTAAAGCCATTTCCGCAGTCGTTTGCAGATCGGCTAATTTGTTCATAAAACTTTTGTCACTATTGTTCGTTAATACAGCAATTCCTTTAATCGAAGTATCCAAGCCATCAAAAACGCTCGTTTCATTTTCAACTTTTTTCCCGATAGTTTCCAAGAGTCGCATTCCCGAAGTTCGTTTTCCACGTGCTTCGATAACACCCATTTCCTGCGATTTGTGCTGGCTTCTGCCTTCCATTGCAACTTCAAAATATGAACGCCCAAGCAGCGGATCGTAAACGCCCGTGTTCAAAATCAAGGTTGGAACATTATCCTGACTCGGACGAAACCCCTGACTGATATAGAGTTTTTTTGCCTGCCAAGTGGTTAAGCCTTCCTTTAACTGTTCGGGAAACATATTCGGATCAGCCGCTGCTTTGAAAGCCTGTGGGGTTAAATATCCGGCGAGTTGATGCTGTCCGTGTCCGTCGGCTGGAGTTCCTGAAAATCTCGAAATGATAACCAACGGACGATATAAACGGATTGCTCTGACCATATCGCCGAGCGTTAATTTTTCGCCCCAAATTCCGGCGGCTTCGGCACGTCTTTTTGAAAATCCGTAATCCATAACCCGTGTGAACAACTGCTCGCCGCCGTCCAAACGTCTGGCTTGTAGAAGTTCTTCGGTGCGGATCACGCCGAGCGGTTCAAATAGTTCTTCGCCGAGCACATTTTGTCCGCCGTCGCCGCGATTTAACGACAAATATACGGTTCTTGCCTGTTCTCGTCTGGCAAGATAAGCCAACAAACCCGAATCTTCATCATCCGGGTGAGCTCCCGTGTGCATTACGCTTGCCGTTGTTTGCAGACGTTTAAGCATTTGTCCTAAACCGACTGCACCGACATCATAAGTCGGGCGAACCTGTGATTTAATGGAAAATGGAAAATGGAAAATGGAAAATAAAACCAATGCCGAAATGATAATTTTAAAGTTTGATTTTTTCATTTTGAATCTTTACTCAACTGTTAAACTTATTAGATAACCTGCCAGAACGGTTACGACACAGCCGACGACATTGAACCACAAAAATTCAATTTCGGTGAAATTGCTTGCGATCCAGACAGAAGTAATTCCGAATAAAAGTCCGAAAAACGCTCCTCTTGATCTGGCACGCTTGACGACGATTGCCAACACGAATACACCCAATAGTGAACCGTAAAAGAATGAGCCGAATTTATTGACGACTTCAATTAAAGAGCCGAGATTTGTTGCATAAATTGCCACAATACAGGCAAAAATTCCCCAGAATAATGTAGCGATTCTGCCGAAAAATACGAGTTCATTGTCAGTGCCTTCGGGTTTAAAATGACGTTTATAAAAATCTATCGTTGAAGCCGTAGCAAGAGCATTTAATTCAGCGGCGATTGAAGACATCGAAGCCGCAAATATTGCAGCGATTATCAAACCGATCACACCCATCGGCATATTTTGCAGAACGAAAAGAGGAAAAACATAATTTACGTCGCTGAATGATTTATCGCCACTTTCTTTTTTAATTAAATCAATCGCCTCTTTTTTTGTATCGCTTAATTTTTTGCTTGCCGCAACATAATCTTTTTCAAATGCGGGACTTTCGGTAGCAAATTTTAGTGCGGCGTTTTTGCGTTCATCATAAGTTTTTGCATAATCCTGCTTTAACTTTTGATACTGAGCGTTATTTGCAAATTCCGCATCTTTAATCGGATTAAAAACTATCGGTGAAGCGTTAAATTGATAAAAAACAAAAACCATTACGCCGATAAAAAGGATCATAAATTGCAGAGGAATTTTCAAAAATGCCGACATCAAAAGGGAAGTTCTGCCTTCGGAGACGGATTTTGCCGTTAAAAAACGCTGAACCTGCGATTGATCGCAGCCGAAATATGAGAGAAATAAAAACAAACCGCCGATCATTCCCGACCAGATCGTATATTTTTCCTTCAGATCAAAACTTGTATCAATCGTATTTAATTTGCCGAGCGAACCGGCGATGTGTAAGCCGTCCGTCACCGAAACATTTGCAGGGAAACTTGAAATGATTATAAACAGGCAAGTTCCCAGACCGACAAAGATGATAACCATCTGTTTAACATCCGTCCACGTAACCGCCTGAACCCCGCCGAACATTGTGTAAATTGTTGTGGATAAACCGATTGCGAAGATCGTTAAAATTAAATTCCAACCCAAAACAATCGAAAGAATTATCGAAGGAGCGGAAATTATAACGCCGACGCTTAAACCTCTTGACAGAAGAAAAAAGAAACTCGTCAAAGTTCTGGTTTTTGCATCGAATCGTTTTTCCAGGTATTCATAAGCCGTGAAAACATTGGCTCTTTTAAAAAACGGCACAACCGTAATACAAAGAATAATCATCGCCAACGGCAATCCGTAATAGAATTGGATAAAACGCATTCCATCGGAAAATCCCTGTCCGGTCGTGCCGACCAAGGTTATCGCCGACATCTGCGTTGCCATTACCGACAACCCGACCGCCCACCACGGCAGGCTTTTATTAGCGAGAAAATACCCCTCGACACTCCCGCTGTTTTTGGTCATACGGATTCCGTCCCAAATCACGTAAACCAAGTAAGCTATGATAATTCCCCAATCTAAATAGCTCATTAATTTTTTACGAAAAATATCTGGTGAAAGCCCACAATGCTGCAATCACCAGAATTGTATTGATAATTACTACAAAATAAATACGATACCACCACGAATCCGGCAGCTCATTCTTTGTTTCATCCGTTTTGATATTTTCAGAGTTCATTTTTGTAAAAGTATCTTGAATGCTTTTTTATAAATTATGTGCGGTGAAATTTGCGTTCAATGTCTTTCATTGTCAGACGCAATATAATCGGTCTTCCGTGCGGACAGGTTGTCGGTGAAGATGTCGTCAGAAGCTGGTCAATCATCCAACGCATCTTTTCCGGGGTGAGTTTCATATTGATTTTTACAGCTGCCTTGCAAGCTAAAGAAGCTGCAATATCATCCCGTAAAGTTGCTTTTGCACCGCCGCGTTTATCTTTTTCGATGGTGTCTAAAATCTCCGCAAATAAATTTCTGACTTCCGACGGCGGCAGATCAGTCGGCACAGATTTTATCGCTATTGTTCTGCCGGAAAGTTTCATCAGACCGAAACCGTAATTTTCCAGTTCCGCTTCAACTTCTTCAAATGCTGACGCTTGAGCCGGAGTTAGATCAATCGTTTCAGGTAAAAGCAGGTTTTGCGATTCGATCTTTCTGTCCGTTTCACGGCGACGGAATTTATCGAATAAAATTCTTTCGTGAGCAACATGCTGATCAATCAACAGCAAGCCTTCATCATCGGCGGCGATTATAAAACTATTATGAAGTTGTCCGATTGGCTGAATTTTTGCGGCGGAAACATTTTCAACTTCGATTGATTGCGGAATAGATTCCGCTGAATCAACCGGAGGCAATTCCGGGTAATTTTCGATTTTCGATTTTCGATTTTCGATTTCGGTTTGGTCTTCGGTCTTTGGTTTTCGGTCTTCGGCAGTCGGAATTTGATTTTCATTTTGAGGTTGATCAAAATTATCTTCATTAATCTCTCCATCTCTCCATCTGTTCGTCGCATTTTCTCTTCCAATTTCACTTCGATTTATCGCCAATGATTCAAAATCCTGTGAGGTTGTCGGAATTTGAAACTCCATTTTTGATTGTTGCGGAATTGTAGTTTCCGTCGGTTGAGTTTCTAAATTATGACTTTGAGCTTCTTGCGGATTTTCTAAAGTTCCCGAAGTTTCAACTTGATTTTTAGTTAATTCCGAATCTTGTTTCTCAAACTCTGAATTCTCAACTCTGAACTCTGAACCGCTTACAATTCCCGCATTTTGCAACGCTTGACGAATTGCTTCCGCAATTACATCTTTGACGGCTTGAGAACGGCGGAAACGGACTTCGGTTTTTGCCGGGTGAACATTGACATCAAGTTCTTCGTGCGGAATCTCCAGAAACAAAAATGCGACGGGATAAACGCCGTGCGGCAGGACGGAGCGATAACCTTCAAGCAAACCGCCCGCAATAATTTTATCTTTGACATAACGCCCGTTGATAAAAAAATACTGCGAATCTCTTGTCGTGCGGCGTTCTCTCGGTGCGGAAATGTAGCCCGAAATCTGTGCAATAAATTCGCGTCCGCCTTGAACGGGAAGAAGACTTTCGATCATTTGCGAACCGAATAATTGATAAGCTCTTTCGCGTAAATCCTTCGCCGGCGAAACGCGAATCGAATCGCGTCCGTTATTTGTCAAAGTAAATGCAATTTCGGGATTGGAAAGTGCATAATGCGTAACGGTGTTTGTGATGTGATAATTTTCCGTTGCCTGTGAACGCATAAATTTTCGGCGGGCAGGCGTGTTAAAAAACAAATCCCGAACCGTGATCGTCGTTCCCGTCGGACGTGCGGCTTCTTTAACATCAATTAGTTTTCCGCCTTCGATCTGAACCTTCGTCGCCGCTTCGCCGTCAAAAATTTTTGTAACAAGTTCAACCTTTGCCACCGAAGCAATCGAAGCCAGAGCCTCACCGCGAAATCCTAGCGTTTCGATATTTCCCAAGTCTTTTAATTCGGAAATTTTAGAAGTTGCGTGTCGTTCAAATGCCAGAATTGCATCATCTCTAACCATCCCTTCGCCGTCATCCGCAACCCGCATCAAACGCCTGCCGCCGAGTTCTATTTCGATTTTTATACGCTTCGCACCAGCATCAATTGAGTTTTCGACCAGTTCTTTAATCACGGAAGCCGGACGCTCTACAACTTCGCCCGCTGCGATTTGATTTGCTAAGTTGTCGGTTAAAATTTTGATTTTGTTCATTCAGGTATAAAAATAACAATTTAATCAAATAAAAAAAAGCAGATATAAATCCGCCCTCCAAAAAAATCTTAATAAATCAAAAAATTAAGCCGACGTTGAATCACCTTTATCGGTTTTATTCGGTTGCGGAGTTGTCCGCAGATATGGTTTAACTTTTGTAAAACCGGCGGGGAATTTTTTGGTTGCTTCTTCGTCTGAAATTGATGGAACGATTATGCAGTCGTCGCCGTCCTTCCAGTTTACGGGCGTGGCAACGCTGTGATTTGCAGTTAATTGAAGCGAATCAATCACACGCAGAATCTCATCAAAGTTACGTCCCGTGCTGGCGGGATATGTAATGTTTAGTTTTACTTTTTTATCAGGTCCAACTACAAAAACCGAACGAACGGTAAAAGTATCGTCGGCATTCGGATGAATCATATCGTAAAGTTTGGAAACATTTCTGTCTTCGTCGGCAATAACGGGAAAATTAACCGCCGTTCCCTGCGTTTCTTCAATGTCGCCTAACCAACCTTTATGCGAATCGAGAGGATCAACACTCAAGCCGATGACTTTGACATTTCGTTTATCAAATTCCGGTTTGAGCTTTGCCGTGTAGCCTAATTCAGTTGTGCAAACCGGCGTGTAATCTTTTGGATGCGAAAATAAAATTCCCCAGCTATTGCCGAGCCATTCGTGAAAATTAATAGTTCCTTCAGTTGTTTCCGCCGTAAAATCCGGTGCTTCGTCGCCTAATCTAACTGCCATTTTTTTACTCCTTTTTTTATTTAAACTGATTTCAACTACGAAATTCACGAAAAGGAAGAACACGAAATAATACGAAAAAAAGATAAATTAATTTTTCGTAAAATTTCGTATTTCATTTTTCGTGTATTTCGTAGTTAAATTCATACTATACTTTATTTGCATTCATAACATCCAATTCTTCTTCGTTTATTTTCCGAAGCCGTAAAGCATGAACTTTTTTAGCATCGGCTTTGAGAATTTCCAAATCCAAGCCGCGAAAATTCAGTTTTTCGCCTTTTTTCGGAACATAACCGGATTCCGAAGTTACAAGTCCGGCAATTGTTGTAAAATCGTCGTCTGCGATTTCCATACCCAAAAGACGTTCAATTTTGCCGATTTCGGTTGAACCGAGAACATCAAAATAGCCGTCAGAACTTTCAATAATCTCGATAATTTCTTCTTCCTGATCTTCGTCTTCTATCTCGCCGACGATTTCTTCCAGAATATCTTCAACCGTAACGAGTCCGGCAACTCCGCCGTATTCATCAACCACAATCGAAATCTGAACGTGATTTAGCTGCATTGATTTAAGCAATTGGGCGACAAATTTGGTTTCGGGAACAAAATATGCCGGACGCAAAAGTTTTTCAATATTCTGATTTTCCTTGCCATCCGCCCAAGCATTCAAAATATCTCGAACATATATAACGCCTTCGATACTGTCTATATTTTCTTTGTAAGCGGGTAGGCGTGAAAATTTTTGTTCGATCATCAAATCTCTCGCATCTTTTACGCTCGAATCAATGGAAATTGCAACAATATCGGTTCGCCGCGTCATTATTTCATCAACTTCCGTATCGCCGAATTCAAATAATTTTTCGATAAGTTCGCGGTCGTCTTCTTCGATAATTCCTTCCGCTTCACCAACTTCGATGAGTGCCTGAATATCATCGGAATCATCCGCATCATTTTTTTCTTCCTTGATTTCAGGCACTATATTACTATCGTCTTTAACTTTTTCACGTCCGCGAAAAGACGGCTCAAATGGATCGGCAATAAACGGCAAAATATAATAAATCGGACGGATTAATGGAAGTAAATATAAAAGTTTTCTCTCCGGGCTTGTCCAGGTAATAAAACGTGGAATTATCTGACGGAAAATTACTGTAAAAGCAAGGCTGATCAAAATCGAATAGATCAGCATATTGGTCGGGTTCTGAAAAAAACGATAGACGAGCAAAACGACCATCACGGAAATGATAATCAGCAAAATCTGGATTGCTGAAGAAAGTGCAAAACGAAAACGCGGACGATTGCCGGAAATCTCACGCAAAAAAACCAGCGAACCGGGCTTTTTGGTATTATCCTCGGCATCGGAGAAAAGCCTTCGCAGACTGACATCGCTAAGTTGAGAAAAAGCCATATCAACCGAAGCTAAAAGCGTAAGTGCGAGAAGTAGTAAAACAGCTATGGCTATTTCAATTTCCATATTTATTACTCCGACCATTGTAAATCGTAATATTTAATAAGTAAATATCGGAGATTTTCTAAAACTTATTTTATTAACGATGCCGCTTCCTCATCCGCCAACCATAATAATTTTCCGTCTGCCAGTTTTATACATTGAGAAGGGAATTTTTCGCAATTTTTCTCGCCCTTCAATACTTCTTTCAGGGCGGCGGCTTTATCTTTGCCCGCAACTAAAAATATTACATTTGCAGCATTATTTATTGTCGGATACGTAAAAGTCAGACGGTTTGTGTCAAGTTTTTCAACATAATTTGATATGACGATGCTTTCTGTTTCATTTAATGCTTTTGTAAAAGGAAAGAGCGAAACCGTGTGTCCATCATCTCCCATTCCAAGAAAAATCAAATCAAACTGGGGAAATTTACCGTTTGATAAATTAAAAAATTTGACAATCGAGCGTTCATAACTTTCCGCTACTTCCACCGCATTTATAATTTCCGTGTGCCAGCGGAAAATATTTGATTTGGAAATTTTTAAAGGTTTTAGAAACTGCTCATTTGCCATCCGAAAATTGCTTTTTTCGGAAATCGGCGAAACATCGCGTTCATCACTAAAGAAAAAGAAAACTTTCTCCCAGTCAATTTTTTCTTTAAACTCATCGCTTAAAAGAAAATTATATAAAATTTTCGGAGTTGAACCGCCTGATAAAGCCACGACAAACCGTCCGTTTTTATCAATCTTTTTGTTGCCGATTGAAATAAACTGCTCGGCGGCAAATTTACTGAGTTCCGATAAATTTTCAAAGATTTTTAAGTTTTTCATTTATTTTATAGCGTTTTTCCAAGTTCGTCCGTCATTTTCAAGAAGTTCGTCAGCTTCCGCCGGACCCCAGCTTCCGGCTTCATAATTGGGAAAATCTCTCGCCGGAATTGCTTCCCAAACATCGAGAACAGGCGAAACGATTCGCCAGCTTGCTTCGACCATATCGGCTCTCTGAAAAAGCGTCGCATCGCCGACCATACAATCATAAAGTAATCTTTCATAACCGGTTGAAATGGTTTCGCCGAAATGCTCGGAATAATCAAATTCCATATCAACTGCACCCGTTTTGACCAACGGACCCGGAATTTTCGCCCCGAAATGAAGCGTAATTCCTTCATCGGGCTGAATGTGCAAAACAATTCTGTTGGTCGTCAATTGGTCAACGTGCGTATCACGAAACAGCATAAATGGTGCTTTTTTGAATTGAATTACAATCGTCGTGTGCTTTCGCGGCAGGCGTTTTCCGGTGCGTATATAAAAAGGAACTCCCGCCCAACGCCAGTTATCTATCGAAAGTTTCAACGCCGCGTAAGTTTCCGTATTCGAATCTGCGGGAACATCTTCGATCTGACCGTAACCCTGAACTTTTTCGCCGTCTATTTCACCTTCACCATATTGCCCGCGAACCGTTTTTGCTAAAACGTCTTCGTGCGAAAACGGCTGAATTGCTTCCAGAATCTTTGCCTGTTCATTTCTGACGGCATCGGCTTCAAACGAAACCGGCGGCTCCATTGCCGACAAAGTAATCAGTTGAAAAATATGATTCGGCACCATATCCCGCAAAGCTCCCGCCTTATCATAATATCCGCCGCGTGTTCCGACTCCCAAATCTTCGGCAACCGTGATCTGAACGTGGTCAACAAAATTCCTGTTCCAGATCGGCTCGAAAATACTGTTGCCGAAGCGAAAGACGAGAATATTCTGAACTGTTTCTTTACCGAGATAATGATCAATCCGATAAATCTGGTTTTCAGTTAAGATGTCGAGCAATTCTTCATTAAGTTTTTTAGCCGATTCCAAATCCCGTCCGAACGGCTTTTCAAAAATAAATCTACGCCAGTTTCCACCCGTTTCTTTTCCGAGCCTGTTTTTGACGATTTTTTCGGCGACATTTGCAAACAAAAAAGGCGGAATCGCCATATAGAAAAAATAATTTTCATCAATTTCGTGAGTTTTTGTAACCTCGGCTAAAAGATTTTTAATATCCTTAAATAAAGCCTTATCTTCATCAAAATCTCCGCCCGTGTAGTAAATTCTTTCCTCAAACCATTTTAGTAATTTTTTGTCAAAATCTTTGCCGATAAATTCTTTCAGTTCGGCAAGAATTTGTTTGCGAAAACTTGTTCCCGAAAGCTCCTGTCTGCCGACTCCGATTACTGCAAAATTTTCCGGCAGAAAACCTTCTTTAGCCAAATTATAAAGGGCAGGGAAGAGTTTACGCTTGGTTAAATCTCCCGTCGCCCCGAAAATTACCATCACACACGGATCAGCTTGTTTCGGTTTAGGTTCATTCATAAATTTTTTAATGAAAAACGAATAACGGATAACGGAAAATTTCTAATATTATCCATTATCCATTTTGCATTATCCATTAATTCCAAGTTTAGCACGAAGTTCTAATTCTAACTTATTCATTTCACCTTTGTCAGTTTCGTGATCATAACCGCACAGATGCAAAATGCCGTGTAAGATCAATTGTTTGATTTCTAAATCTAAAGTTAAATCGTTTTCCAAAGCCTGTTTTTTCGCCTGTTCAACGGAAATTACAACATCGCCGAGATAATTTTCGTCCGCTTCAAATTCATCCGATTCATAAATAAATGAAAGCACATCGGTTACGGAGTTTTTATTTCTAAACTGATTATTCAAATCTTTGATTTTTTTATCGGAAACAAAAGCGATCGTTAAAATTTTCCCTTCTGTTTCAGGAATTTTATCCAGAGATTTTTGGATAAACGCTTTAAACTCTTGAGGATTAATTTTGATCTTCCGTTGCTGATTAATAATTTCAAACATTTAAATTAAATAAATTAAAACTTTTATCAGGCTCGGCTGTCTTCATTGTCCGGCGTATGAATTTCATAAGCCTTGACGATCATCTGCACGAGTTTGTGCCGGACGACATCTTTGTCGTTGAAATAGACGAACTCAATTCCATCAATATTTTTCAAAATATGCTGAACCTGCACCAAGCCGCTTTTTTGTCCACGCGGCAGATCAATCTGAGTTTTGTCGCCCGTAACAACCGCTTTTGAACCAAAACCGATTCGCGTTAAAAACATTTTCATCTGCTCGGAAGTCGTGTTTTGGGCTTCGTCTAAAATTATAAAAGCATCCGCAAGAGTGTTGTGTGTCAGAATAAAATCATCTGTTAGATATAGAGAATCTTCCGCAGCAACTTTAATACACTGCGTTTCCATTTCGCCGACGAATTCGATGTTTTTTATAAAACGCATCGGACGACCACCGCCGAATTCATTGTAAATTTCGGCTTTTCTATTCAATCTGAAAGGAGCGATCTCGGATGGAAGACGTATATCAAAAACAAATGAATCATTTCTGTGATACACCTCGCGTCCGTTAGCAAATCCCGGTTTTCGACCTTCTGCTTTTCTAATCCTCCAATTTGCAACTCCGCCTAAAGAACATACGAGAAAAATTACATCGTCCTTTAGTTTTTCCGAAGTAGTTGAATACTGAATACGACAGGTTCGACCTTCTTGAATAACGGGACCGCCGTCCGTATCAAGCAGACCTTGCAGCAAAGCTATGCGAATTTCCGACGAATTATACAAATAACATTTAGGTATAAATTTTGTTGCTGATTTTGTTCCGGCAAGTTTTAATTTTCTCAAACTTGTTCTCAGAGAATTTCGGATAGGATCGGATTTGTTCCAACCTTTTCCGGCTAAAGGATTTGAGATCACATAATCTATTGATGATTTCTGCCGAATTTGTAGATCGTCCTCCAAACCCATTTCCAGATAATTTACTAATTCAGCATCTTTGGTAGTAAAACTCGGAGAAGTTTTGTCGGAAATACAACCATCGCCAAGCAGTAAACCTAAAATATACGGCTCAATTGGAACTTTACTAAATTCCCAATCAATCGGTGAACTTAACAAGGGAAGTTCATAACGATATTGGTGATTCCTGCGGAAATTTCCAAGCATTTCCCGGGTCTCTAAAATTCTCGGCGGTTTATTACGGCGTTTGTCTTCCAATGTTTTAACCTGCCAGAGGTGTTCATCACAAGCCAAAGTCGAAGAACCGTCCGTCATTATCAGACGATAAACTTTCCTGATCCCTTGCGGAAAAACGCCTACAACTTCGGTCGGATTTCCATCAGAACCGATTACCGCATCACCAACTTTTATATCGCCCATCCTTTTCCAGCCGTTCGGCGTAAATAATAAGCTGTCAAGCGGTTGCGAGCGACCCCGCATAAATGCCAAAGGTGCGATTTCGATGATTCGTTTTTCCAGCATCTTTGTAACCCGTTCAGAATCAACCAGATCGAAAAGTGCATCATAAAGCGGACGCAAATACGGATCAATTTTTTCCTGCAAATCTCCCGGCAAAAAACCTAAACGCTCACCGGCTTCCACCGCCGGACGAGTTAGAATTATTCGTGAAACATCCTTTTGAAAAAGTGCCTGAACGGCTAAAGCCACCGACAAGAAACTTTTTCCTGTCCCGGCGGGACCTATGCCGAAAGTCAGATCATTAGCCTGAATTGCTTCGATATATTTGCGTTGGTTGGCGGATTTTGGGGCGACTTGTTTTTTTCCCGAGGGATTAAAACGTGCTTTTGTAAAATAATCCTTAAATGAATAAGCCCGGTCTTCGGCAATTTGTTTGAAGGCACTGCGAAGTTCTTTATCGGTAAAAGAGTTTCCCTCGGCAAAAAGTTCGCCGAAATCTTCCAGTATTTTTTTTACGGTTTCGACATCCTGAGGTTCGCCGTCAATTCTTAAATCCTGTCCGCGTGGATTGACGCGAACATTGATGATTGATTCGAGATACTTGATATTTGCATCGTGAACGCCAAAAAGCGTTTCCAATGCACGAGGCGGCAGTTCGATTCTTTTTATTTCACTCAAATTTTTTGTAATGATTTCCTAATAAATAATTTTGATATGTTTGAGGCTACTAAAAGGCAAAATAACTGTCAATAAAATTTTGGCTGTCCGGTGTTAAAAAAATCAAAAATATTTCTTTTTTTTTTACTCCGAATGTGCGACAATCTTTTTATGTAATACAATTACTTTGAGACTTTTCCCCTTGTTTACTGTCCAAAACTAATTCAAATATATTTGAAATTTTTTCAAATAGGGAGGTTGGTGTGAGTAAAGATTTGACACAAGTTGTCGTAACCGATGTAATTATTTTTCCGATGAATGATCAGGATGAATCGCAAGAGGTTGATTCTCAAAATAAAGAAATAGATTCTAATGCAGAAGAAATTAGTCCGAATTTGTCTAACGATTTTACTGAATACAAAGCAAAAAAAGCAGTAAAAACAGTTCAACCAATTTAGCTGAAATAATTTTTGTAAAAGAACACAGTGGACAGATAAATTGATATTTGTCCTTTTTTTGTCTGGGAAACTAATTCGAAATTTGAAGTTTATTAACTGATTTTTCTTCGATAAGCGGTTCTAAAAGCATATTTATTAATCTTACGTCCTCTTTATTTTCAAAACCTACAACACCGATTTTAATTTGTTCCTGCGGAATATCGTCCCGAAAAGTTCCGTGAATAAAATCCCAAATGCTCAGACCGCTTGACCAATTTGAATTCATTTCATCTTCAATTTCAGAATGATGTATGCCGTGGAGTCTTGGTGTCGTAATGATTTTTTGCAGTCTCTTCTCAAAACTTTCGGGAAGTTTGAGATTGGAATGATGGAAAAAAACGCTCATAAAAAGTGCAGTTTGCCAGATTTTCAAGGCTCGCGGCGAAACTCCGATCAAGATGATCTGCCCGGCTCGCCACGGAATTGAAAGAGTCATTTCCACAAAGTGAAATCTAATCGCAGTTGATGTTTTCAAGTCCAGATCGGCGTGATGTATTTTGTGAAAGTTCCACAAAAAATCGGATTTGTGTGTTAGGTAATGCCAAATATAAAGTGTGTAATCCAATAAGATCACAGCTAAAGCATCTTCAATAAATTTGGGTAAATTTAAATATTTAACCAGCCCGAAGCGATTTTCTGCAGTAAATTTGGTGAGTTTATCTGTAACAGGTTTTTCTAAATTATTTACGACTAAACCTGAAACCGATGCAATCGCTAGATTTCTAAAAGTATTTGTTAAACCAGGCTCGATTTCCTTGCGTAGAGGTTTTTTGTTTTCAAAATAGTATAGAATCGTAAATGTTCCAACTGTTATTAATCCACTTAACCATTTCATAAAATTATTTTATCATTTTCAGTAAAAATAATAATCATTTTGTCTTTCAAAATTGAAAAAAATCGGAACTATTTGCAGGCTGTTTCAGCCTTTGCCAATCTCCATCAACGTATGATATTCTTTCAACTTTGTTATCATACCTATTAAATTGTTTTTATTATAGAAAGGAGCATATTAGATAATGGCTATTGAAGGAAATCAGCAGATCGGGAAACTCGTTCAGGTTATCGGTCCGGTCGTTGACGTAGAATTTTCAGATAATTACCTGCCGCCGATTCATCAAGCATTGCGTGTCGTTTCTGAAGGATTTGATTCGGAAACTGAAATTAATGTTATTGCGGAAGTCCAACAGCATTTAGGCGAAGGTCGTGTGCGTGCGGTTTCGATGCTTCCGACGGACGGAATGGTTCGCGGGATGAAAGTTATTGATACGGGCAGTTCGATCACCGTCCCGGTCGGCGAAGCAACTCTCGGTCGCGTGATGAATGTGATCGGCGATTCGGTTGACGAACTCGGTCCGGTTAATTCCGAACAGCGTAATTCGATTCACGCCGATGCACCATCGTTTGAAGAACAGGCAACCGAACTCGAAATGTTTGAAACGGGAATTAAAGTTATTGACTTGATTCAGCCATTTAAACGCGGCGGAAAAATCGGTTTGTTCGGCGGTGCGGGTGTTGGAAAAACGGTTTTAATTCAAGAATTGATTACAAATATCGCTAAAGAACATAGCGGCTTTTCAGTATTCGCCGGTGTCGGCGAGCGAACCCGTGAAGGAAACGATCTGTTGCGTGAATTTGTCGAATCAAAAGTTATTTCCTACGGCGAAGATTTTCTGCATAATTTTGAAGAAACGGGCGAGTTCGATATGACGAAAGTTGATAAATCCGCCTTGAAGGATTCAAAAGTAGCCTTGATCTACGGACAGATGACCGAACCACCGGGAGCAAGACTTCGTGTTGCACTTTCAGGTTTGACGGTTGCTGAATATTTCCGCGATCAGGGAAATGACGTGCTTTTCTTCGTTGATAACATTTTCCGCTTTACACAAGCCGGTTCGGAAGTGTCCGCACTTCTCGGACGAATGCCTTCGGCGGTTGGTTATCAGCCGACGCTTGCATCCGAAATGGGAGAAATGCAGGAACGAATTACATCAACAAAAACTGGAGCAATCACTTCGATTCAAGCTGTTTACGTTCCGGCGGATGATTATACCGATCCCGCTCCGGCAACGACATTTGCACACTTAGACGCTGTTACGGCTCTGTCGCGTCAAATCGTGGAACTCGGAATTTATCCGGCGGTTGATCCGCTTTCTTCCAACTCGACAATTCTGACACCCGAAATTGTTGGCGATGAGCATTACAACACCGCCCAACAAGTTAAGCGAATTTTGCAAAGATACAAAGATTTGCAGGATATTATCGCAATTCTCGGACTCGATGAATTAAGCGAAGATGACAAATTGACCGTTTCGCGTGCCAGAAAAGTGCAGAGATTCTTCTCGCAACCTTTCTTCGTCGGCGAGCAGTTTACGGGACTTCCGGGTAAATACGTAAAAGTCGAAGACACGATCAAAGGTTTCCGTGAAATCATTGAAGGAAAATGCGACGAAATGCCCGAACAGGCATTTTATATGGTCGGCACAATCGAAGAAGCCCGTGAGAAAGCCAAAACAATGGCAGCCTCCGCATAATGTAAAACGGATAATGGAAAATGGATAATAATATAAAAAATTATCCATTTTCCATTATCAATTATCCATTGATTTTATGATTAATTTAGAAATTGTTACACCTGAAAAAAAGGTTATTGATGAAGCGGTTGATTCGGTTACAGTTCCGACGGCAAACGGCGAAATCGGAATTTTAGAGAATCACGCACCGCTTATTTCTACGCTTCGTTCCGGTATTTTAAGCTATTCAAACAAAGGAACAAATGAGCAAATGGTCGTGTCCGGCGGTTTTGTCGAAGTCAGCACGGACAAAGTTTCAATTTTAGCGGATATTGCTGAAAACAAGGAAGATATTGATGTCGAATCGGCGAAATCCGAAAGAGTTGAAACAGAAAAATTACTCGGCGATTGGAAAGGCACGGAAGAAGAATTCGAATTTGAGATGGAACGGCTTGAAAAGGCTCAGGCACGTTTGCAATTGACTGCAACCAGATAAGCGGAAAGCTCAAAATTAAGAAAAAGCCTTTTTTTATTGACCGGTATTAATAAACACAGCATAAATCCTGTGAGCGATTTTAATTGCTCACAGGATTTATTATTTTCTTTTATAAAGTAAATTTTCATAAGGCTGAACGCAATTTCATTTCCGAATATAAGTTTGCCGAGAAAGAATTGGTTCGGTATTTTTTTGAGCCGCATTTATGTTAAAATTTTTCCGATGAAATTATCTATCAAAACTCCTCTTATAAATCTGCACGAATTTAAAATCGGTAATTTGAGCGTGGCAATGTCGCGGAAATTGGCTTTGGCTGTAGCGAATAATTTAAACAAAACCGATCTGACTGACGCGACGGTTGAAGACCTTTTAAATTATTTCCCGATGCGATATGAAGACCGTTCAAATATGATGCCGATTGAAGAACTTTATGACGGTTTGGAGGCTTCGGTTGAACTATACGTCAGAGTTTCGGGTGGTTTCCGCGTCGGCAAAAACCGTCCGAAAAAAGCACCGCCGCTATTTATTTTTGAAATAACCGGAAGCGATATTGAACGCACCCGAAAACCCGTCGTCGTTTTTTGGTTCGTGTCGGGCAGAAACGCCAATCACGTTGTAAATTACTGGAAAAAAAAATTCGATAGGGGAACGAGATTTATTGCATACGGTCAATGGGAATGGGACTCACGGCGAAATACATTTTCCTTGAATGTTAAAAAGCCCGATGATGAACTGGAAATTTTGCCGAACTTTGAAGATGCGGAAAACTTTGGTCTCTTAAAGGAAATAGCAGACAAATCCGATAGTTTTGACGAAGCAGTAGAAAAATTAAAAGTTAAAAATTCAAAACAAAAAATTTCTGAAGAAGATGACGAATTAAGCGAAGATGCCGACACGCCCGAATTGGCTTTGGTTCACGTCGGGCGGAGAGTTCCGGTTTATCGCAAACTCGGTGAATTCAGAACAAAACGCCTGCGGGAAATAATTTTTAGTATTCTGCAAAATATAGATGTTTCGACGATTAAGGAAACTTTACCGGAAGATTTGTGCAAGCGTCAAAATCTGATTTCGCGTTCAAAAGCCATCGAAGGAATTCATTTTCCACCCGAAGATTCAAATTTAACCGAATACGTTGCGGCTAGAAGTAATGCTCATAAACGCCTGATATTTGAAGAATTTTTCTGGGTTTCATTTTCGCTTCAATTAAAACGCGGCGAACGCACGAAAGAGCCAAAGGGAACTGTCATCGAGATTACGGACAGAACTTACGAGCGAATCAAAAATCTTTTGCCGTTTACATTAACAAACGCTCAAGACCGCGTTATTAAAAGGATTTTTTCCGATATGGAATCGGATTCGCCGATGAATCGTCTGATTCAGGGCGACGTTGGAAGCGGAAAAACCATCGTCGCATTTCTGGCGATGTATGCCGCGATGGAAAGCGGTTATCAAGCCGCTCTGATGGCTCCGACGGAAATTCTTGCCGAACAGCACGCCCGCAATGCCGCTAAAATATTTGAAGGAACACCTTATAAAACCGATCTTTTGACCGGAAGTCTGCGGG
>JALZKH010000025.1 GCA_030859345.1 Acidobacteriota bacterium
ACTTTTTCCGATAAGTTGCTACATATAAAGAATTTACCAAACTTTAAGCATAAATTTCGCTAAGTCTGTAAAACTACTGTTTACAACAATTTACAAGAGGCTTGCACCAAGAGTGCGGAAGAACCAAACCAAAGATTACACAAAATATGTCAATCCATTCATCGGCACGGGCGGACACGGACACACATTTCCGGGGGCGACAGTTCCCTTCGGATTCATCCAATTATCGCCCGATACGAGAGAACTTATAAATTTTTACACAGCACTTTATCACACAAAAATTCAACCGAATATTTTCCAAGATGTTAACGGAAAATATCTCGGCTTGGACGGGAAAATTCACGCGGCTGAAAAAGATACGAATTATACGGTTTTTTCATTGTGGGACACATTTCGGGCGGCTCATCCGCTTTATACGATTATTGACGAGAAGCGAACCATTGATTTTATCAACACGTTTATACGCCAATATGAACAAGGTGGAAAACTGCCCGTTTGGGAACTTGCGGCAAATGAAACCGACACGATGATCGGTTATCACGCGGTTTCCGTTATCGCCGATGCGATGGCAAAAGGTATCAAAGGTTTTGATTACGAAAAAGCTTTTGAAGTGGCAAAACATTCGTCGGAACTAGATATTGAAGGTTTAGACGCTTACCGCAAACGCGGCTACATTTCGATGGAAGACGAGCAGGAATCCGTTTCACGAACGCTTGAATATGCTTATGATGATTATTGTATTGCAGTGATGGCAGGTATTTTGGTAAGAGAAAACGTGTTAAATTTTGCATCGCAGAGTTCAGATGGTTCTCCTGCTTTAGCTGATAATAAATTTGAAAAACTCAAACAGGATTATGAAACACATCTAAAACGCTCACAATACTATAAAAATCTTTTCGATAAACAAACGGGTTTTATGCGTCCGAAGCAGAATGGGAATTGGATCTCGCCGTTTGCTCCGAATGATGTGACGTTTCATTTTACCGAAGGAAATTCGTGGCAATATTCATTTTTCGTGCCGCACGATGTTTCGGGTTTGATGTCGCTTCACGGCGGGAAAAAGGAATTTGCCGAAAAACTGGACGCACTTTTTACAACCGATTCAAATTTAATCGGACGCGATTAGCCTGATATTACGGGTTTGATCGGTCAATACGCTCACGGCAACGAGCCTTCGCATCATATCGCTTATCTATATAATTACGCCGATGAACCTTGGAAAACGCAAAAACTCACCCGCCAAATTATGGACGAATTTTATAAACCGACTCCCGACGGTCTGATCGGAAACGAAGATTGCGGGCAGATGTCGGCTTGGTATGTTTTGTCGGCGATGGGGTTTTATCAAGTCAATCCGTCCGTTCCTGTTTATGCGATTGGAACGCCGATTTTTTCGGAGGCAAAAATTCATTTGGAGAATGGAAAGACTTTTACGATTAAAGTGGCTGACATTTCTTCGAATGCTTCCGCATCCGTTGCAGGCGGGTCGCCTGCGTTCCGACCATTTATCAAATCCGTTAAATTAAACGGCAAACCGCACCGTAAATCATTTTTTACTCATCAAGATTTACAGAACGGCGGAACGCTTGAATTTGAAATGTCGCCAATTCCCATTAAAGATTGGTTTACCGAATCGCCTGTTTCAAAGGTAGAAATTGATTTTCCGCCCGTTCCGACAATTGAAGGAAAGCGTGTTTTTGAAGGAAAAACCGAGGTGAAAATTTCAACGCCAGAAAAAGGTGTGAAGATTTTTTATACTTTGGATGGAAGCGTTCCCGACGAAAAATCAAAGGTTTACGAAAAACCTTTAACAATTTCGGAAACCGAAATTGTTAAAGCAATCGCCGTAAATTCACGCGGCGAAACGAGCTTAGTCGCCGAATCGAAATTAAACAAAATGCCGAATGATTGGGATGTGAAATTGGTTTCAACTTACAATCGCCAATACACAGGCGGCGGTGCGAAAGGTTTAGTTGACGGACTTCGCGGGTCACTAAATTTTGCTTCGGGCGAATGGCAAGGCTATCAAAACCAAGATTTTATCGCCGTAATTGATTTGAAACGTGAAACGGAAATCAAAGAATTAGGCGGAAGTTTCCTGCAGGACGCACGCCCTTGGATTTGGATGCCGACTCGTGTTGAATTTGAAACTTCGATGGACGGCGAGAATTTCACAAAAGTTGCCGACATTAAAACCGATGTTGATGTGAAGGATATGAAACCAAAAATTAAAGATTACACACGAGAAATCACGCCGACAAAAGCAAGATATGTTCGTATTAAAGCAACAAATTTAGGAAAAATTCCCGATTGGCATCCGGGTGCAGGTTTTCAGGCGTTTATTTTTGTGGATGAGATTTTTATAAAATAATTTTTAGCTACTAATTACACGAATTTACACGAATCAAAAACTAAATTAAAATTCTAAAATATGAAACGTAAAATTTATTCACTCATTTTTGTTCTATTTGTTTTACCCGCGTTTGTTTTTGCACAAAATCTTGATGCAAAACTGGCGGAGATTGACGCTTATGCACAGAAGGCACAAAAAGATTGGAACGTGCCGGGAATGGCGGTGGCGATTGTTAAGGATGACAGAGTTATTTTTGCCAAAGGTTACGGTGTGCAGAAAATTGGTGGAAATGACAAAGTTGATAAAGACACTCTTTTTGCGATTGCTTCAAACTCGAAGGCTTTTACGACGGCGAGTCTGGCGATTTTAATTGATGAAGGAAAGATCGGCGGTTGGGACGATAAGGTTTCCAAATACCTGCCCGAATTTCAGCTTTATGATCCGTATGTAACGAGCGAATTGACGATTCGGGATTTAACATCGCACCGCGTCGGACTTGATACATTCAGCGGCGATCTGCTCTGGTATGAAACAAATTATTCGAGCGATGAAGTTTTGCAGCGTTTGAAATATCTAAAACCTGTCAGAGGTTTTCGGGCGGGATTTGGTTATCAAAATTTAATGTTTATCGCGGCGGGCAAGATCGTCGAACGTGTTTCCGGTAAAAGTTGGAGTGAATTTGTCACGGAGAGATTTTTGAAGCCTTTGAAAATGAACCGCACGATGACTTCGATAAAAGACATAAAAAACAACGCGGCATTTCCGCATAATGAATCGGGCGGCAACGGTTTGCGGGTTTTGAATCGTGGAAATGTTGACGGTGCGAGAGCGGCGGCGGGCTTGAATTCGTCGGTTACGGATGTGGCGAATTGGTTGCGGATGCAGTTAAACAACGGCAAATTTGAAGGCAAACAGATTGTCAGCGAGAAAAATATATGGGAAATGCACCAACCTGCGGTGATCCTGCCAATCAGCAAAAGTTCGAGCGATTTTATTCCTTCGCGTCATTTTAACACTTACGGTTTGGGTTGGAACGTCTGGGATTATCAAGGTCGCAAAGTTGTTTCACACGGCGGAGGACTTGATGGAATGATCTCGAAAACAGCGATGATGCCGGAAGAAAATCTCGGCTTAGTGGTTTTAACCAACAGCGAACAATCTGTCGCAACGATTCTGCAATATAAGATTTTCGACGTTTTCACCAATGCAAAAGAGCGTGATTGGTCGGCGGAATATATGAAATTTGCCAAAGACGGCGAAATGCGAGAGGCGAAAGCGAAAAAGAAACTCGAAGAATCGCGTGTTAAAAATACAAAAACGAGTCTTGATCTGAAAGACTACGCCGGAACTTACACGGGCGATCTTTACGGCGATGCGACCGTTTCGACGGAAAACGGCAAATTAGTTTTGCGTCTGAAACCTGCACCGAATTTCGTCGCAGACCTTGAACATTGGCATTACGATACTTTCAAAATTAAATGGCGACCGTCTGTCGCATACAATTTTCCGCAAGGTTTAGTTACTTTTACAATTGATAAAAACGGTAAGCCGGATGAACTTAAAATTGACCAGCCGAACAACGATTTTTGGTTTTACGAGTTGGAGTTTAGACGCAAGAATGAGAAAAAATAAAAAATTAAGATAACTTTTCAAGATAATTTGTCAGTTTCACATCTTTTAATGCTTGCTTTACATAGTTTCGTGTGTCAAAATCACAAATTACATAAAAATTATAGAAACCACGATTTAAGTTTAAGGAGATTTTTAAAAAGTTAATGGCTGAAAACGAAACACAAGAAACACAAGAGAATAAGGAAGAAGTTACAGAAGCGGTGGCAACGCAGTCGCCTTCGACAGATCAGGGAATAGATGATCCGCCGACAGCATCGGAAGAACTTTCCCAAGAGATTGCGGAAGAAAAAACCGAAGCAAAACCGGAAGAATCCGGCAAAACAGATTCAAAAAAAACTGCTGAAGCGAAAGCTGAAACCAAACCCGAAACTAAACCGGAAGAATCCGGCGAAATCGTAAATGAAGAAGAAAAAGAACCCGAAGAAGAGGAAGAAATTTCTTATCATGCGGTTGAAAAAGAAGGCGATATAACGGCGATCTGGGAAATGCAGGGTCCAAAACATATCAGAACCATCAGTCCGCGTTCAACCGAAGGGCAGAAAATTTTGAATTTGTTCACATCGGAAATTCACGAAACAGATAGTCCGCCTTTATCCGCCGAAGCATCGTCGTAATAATTTTGTAATGATAAATTTAAATTAAAAAGAGTCGGGAAAATATTTTCCCGACTCTTTTTTTCTGACATCTTTTCATATTTTTCTCTAAACAAATTGAAAGTAAAAAAATTAAATCTCTTCACATATATTTTTAATTATCCGTTTTTAATTATCCATTATCTACGTCTTGTCTGCTAACGCCTTCAATCTCTAAAACTAAATCTGCACCGTAACATTTGCCGGGAGTTTGGAAACCCGTACAAAAATTTCCGTCCAAAATCTTTTCGGCAATTTTCAAAGCCGCTAGTATTGTAAATTTGTATCCTTCGGGACCTTGCTGGCGGGCTTCTACCGAATTTCCATCTTCATCCGTGGCTTTTCCCCACAGCAAAGTTTTGCCTTTTTCACGCTCATCTTTACTCGGTCCGCCTTCAGGAATTTGGCTTTGTAAAATAGATTGGACGGGACTTGAAGCAACCAGCCAACCTATGTAACGGCTTAATTTCAAAAGCATAACCTGACTTTCGGGAACAACTGTAAAAACTTTGATATTCGGAATTCCCGTCGAATAAAAAGCCGTCGAAACATCGCCCCAGGGAATCGTTACACTTATTTTTTTCACTTCGCCAAAATCAATTTCACGGGTTTCATAAGCAGACGGAACATTTTTGATCACTCCGTTTTCACGAATCGCTCCGCCGTTTCCGATGTTCATTGTCATAGTGGTTTGCGTCCCGTGTGAGATTTTGCCTAAACCATAAAATGCCAGCGTCAGATTATTTGCAGATGGCAGACGGTTTTTTAAATGCAACGCCAGACAATCCGACGGCACAACATCAAAACCAACGCCCGGCATAATCATAATTTCCGCTTTTTTTGCCGCTTCATCCCGCTTTGCCAACGCTTCAAAAACGGCAATTTCGCCCGTTACATCAAGATAATGAGTTCCCGTTCGTAAACAACCCTCGACCATCTGATTTGAAGTTAACGAAAAAGGTCCCGCACAATGAATTACAAAATCAACTTCTTTAAGCGTATAATCCAAAGACGTTTTGTCTTCAAGGGCAAAAGTCCGGCAAATCAAACCTAATTCTTTGGCAATCGGCTCAACTTTGTTTCGACTTCGCCCACCCAAAATCGGTTTCATTCCGCGTCTAACTGCTTCTCTCGCAATCAGTTCACCCGTATAACCATTTGCTCCGTAAATTAAAAATTTGTTCGACATAGTTTGTAAAATTAGAAAAAAGGGAATAAAACGTGGATTTCATGGATAGAATGGATTATCGCAAATTTATTTTTTAAAATTTATCCGCGATGATCCGCTAAATCCGTGCAATCCGCGTTCTATTCCCTTTTATATCAATTGATTATCTTCCAGAATCTTTTGCACACGCCCGACCTGTCCATCCGTTAAACGCACTTTTATTCCGTGCGGATGAAATTTTGAATTGGTCAGCAAATCCTTCACAATTCCAATCGTTTCTTTACCCGTGCGTTGGTCTTGTTTCAAAACAATCGCAACTTTTTGACCTGCATTTATGTTTTTTCGTTCACGATTCGGCATTTTTTTCTCCTCTGCTAAATTATAAAACGCCACGAAAACTTTTACGATGAAGCGGCGTTGCACCGTGATTTCTGATGGCTTCAAAATGTGCCTTTGTGCCGTAGCCCACGTGTTTTTCAAAACCGTATTCGGGATAAGTTTTAGCAAAATCTTTCATCAAATTATCACGGTAAACTTTAGCAATGATCGAAGCGGCGGCGATTGATGCGGAAACTGTATCGCCTTTAATAATTCCTTTTTGCGGGAGATTTATATTTTTGAGTTCGAGTGCGTCAATGAGTAAAAAGTCGGCTTTTAATTTCAAATTTTGAATAGCAAGAATCATCGCTTTTCTTGTCGCTTCCAAAATATTTATTTTATCAATTTCGTCCGCTTCGATCTGTCCGACGGCGTAAGCTAAAGCGTGTTCTTTGATTTCTTCGGCGATTCGCTCACGATTCTTTTTCGAAAGTTTTTTTGAATCATTTAATCCTTCGGGCAAAGGTTTCGATAAATCTAAAATCACCGCTCCCGCGACAACCGAACCGGCTAAACAACCGCGTCCGACCTCATCAACTCCGGCAATATATTTATAACCTTCCGCCAATGCTTGCCGTTCAAATTCTAATCCGATTTTTGTTTCAATTGCCATTTTTACCAATTCCCGTTCACAAATTCGGAATCTTTATGCGAAAACCCGGCAAATTTTCTTTTACCTTTCTCCGCGTTCCACGCAAATAAAGCCGCAAGACTATTTCATCTTGCGGCGTTTTAAGTTCGCAGACAGGTTCATCGCCGAAGCCTGCATCAATAAATGTAAAGGAAAATCGGCTGATCTTTTCGGGTTCAAGATGAACGTGGCAATGGCAAGTGTCTTTGTCTATGACTTTTTCCCTGCTGTCCTTGCCGATGCTGATCTTCCCAACAATATTTGCCGAAGCCGCACTATTTGGGACAGCGAGAATAAATTCGCCAAAGTTCAAAATCTCATCGAGAATTTCCCAAAATGTAGATTCGTCCACGGCTTTAAACAACTGAAAGTAAATTTCAAACAGAAAAAAATTGCTTACTGCTCACCGCTAACTGCCTACTTCTTAACGGCGGTTTTCTTTTTCTGACGCATATCGCGTTCGGGAATACGAGCTGCTTTTCCACGTAATTTGCGTAAATAATAGAGTTTTGCACGGCGGACTTTTCCGTGACGGATAACCTCTATGTGGTCAACAATTGTTGCGTGAAGCGGAAATATTCTTTCAACTCCGACACTAAAACTAATTTTACGGACGGTGATTGTTTCACGAACTCCACCGTGTTTTCGGGCAATGCAAACTCCTTCAAAAGCCTGCAAACGCTCTTTTTCACCCTCTTTAATCCGAACCCAAACTCTGACGGTATCGCCCGGTTGAAAGTTGGGAACATCTTCTTTTAATTGTGCATTTTCTATTGCGTCTAAACGGTTCATAATTCTAGTGGTAAGTGGTAAGTGGTAAGTGGTAAGTATTTCTCAACTCTCCACTCTCGACTCTTCACTTTTTACTCCTCTTTCAATAAATCTTTTCTAATCTTTTTAGTCTTTTCCAGTGCTTTTTCTTCACGCCATTTATCAATTTCGTCGTGATGTCCGCCCAGTAAAATTTTAGGAACTTCCATTCCGCGGAAATCTCTCGGTTGCGTATAATGCGGAAAGTCCAAAATTCCGTCGGAAAACGAATCATTTTCGGCGGATTGTTCATTTCCCAAAGCATTCGGCAAAAGTCTGACAATCGCATCGGTCAAAACAATCGCCGCCGGTTCTCCACCTGATATAACATAATCTCCGATGGAAATTTCATCCGTAACCAATGCTTCGGTAACTCTTTCGTCAATGCCTTCATAACGTCCGCAAATCATTACAATATGTTCATCTTCTTCTGCAAAATCATTTGCAACTGCTTGTTTCAAAGGTTTTCCTTGCGGTGTCAGCATTATAACTTTCGTCTTCGACGGATAATTTTCACGTTTCCAGGTTCCGATCAATTCTTCAACTGCAAGAAAAATCGGCTCGCATTTCATCACCATTCCATCGCCGCCGCCGAAAGGTCGGTCATCGGTTTTACGATGCTTGTCCAAAGCCCATTTTCGCAAATCGTGAACATTAATTTCAACAATTTCCGCTAACTTCGCACGGCGAATGATTCCAAAATCAAAAACCTCGGTAAAAAATTCGGGAAAGATTGTCAAAATATCAATTCGCATTTTAGATTTTAGATTTTAGATTTTAGATTATTTCTTCAAATCCAAAATCGGAAATCCAAAATCTAAAATTCGAGAATGCCTTCTGGCAAATCAACTTTTATCAACTTTTTGTCAATATCAACTTCCGGGCAGATCGCTTCGACAAACGGAATCATATAATCTTTTTCGCCGTCTTCAACGACCAAGTTGATATTCTCGCCGGCACGGAAAATTTCTTTTACTTTTCCGATCTTTTCGCCGTCAATCGTTTCAACTTCGCAATCTTCCAATTCCCAATCAAAAAATTCGTCTTCCTCAAGTTCGACTGCTTCTGATTCGGGAATGCAGATTTCCGTATTTCTTAAATGTTCGGCTTCTTCTATCGAATTAAACTCTTTGAATTTCAAAACGATTCGATTTTTTTGGAAAAAGAATTTTTCGAGTTCGAGTTCCGAAGCGTTGCCATTTCCATCAACTGCAAAAACTTTTGTCAGATTATCAAAGCGTTCGGGAAAATCCGTTAAAATATACGCAACAACCTCGCCACGCAAACCTCTGGGTTTTGTGATATTTGCAATTGCAACTAATTCTTCTTTCATTGCAAAAATTAGTCTTCGACGATCTGCAAGTTAAAGCGTTTTTTGTGCTTCTGACCTGCATAAAATAAAAGTGAACGAATTGCTTTAACGGTTCTTCCGCCCTTACCGATCAGCCGTCCCATATCACTTTCAGCCACACGGATTTCGATATTCGTAGTTGTTCCTTGTGTTGATTCGGACACCTCGACGGCATCTTTATCATCAGCTAAAGCAATTACAATTTTTTCGACGGCTTCTTTCATAAGTATTTGGGGATGTTAGATTTTAGATGCTGGATGTCAGCAAAAAACTAGCATCTAACACCTGACATCTAATATCTATTCTGCTTTTTCTGCGTCATCAGCTTTCGCTTCTTCAACAGGTTTTTCATCAGCAATATCTTCTTTTGCTTCTACCTTTTCAGCATCATCAGATTTAGCTTCCGGTTCTTCGGCTTTTGGCTCTTCAGCCTTTGCTTCCTCAGCAGGTTTTTCATCAGCTTTAACTTCTTCCGCCGGGACTTCTTCAGCTTTTGCTTCAGTTTCATCAGCCTTGCCTTCCTCAGTCGGAGCGTCTTCTGCACTAGCGTCATCAGCCTTTGCTTCTTTTGCTTCGTCGCCGGCAGCATCTTCAGTTTTAGCAGCGTCTTCCTCTTTCTCAGCTTCTTCAGCTTTGGCTTTAGCTTTAACTTCTGCTTCTTTTACAGCTTTTTCTTCTTCAGCTTTGGCTTTAGCTTCTTTTGCGGCTTCTTCGCGTTCGGCTTTGATTTTTTCTTCTCTCTCAGCCAAATCTTTTTTGAACGCTTCTTGTTCAGCCTGTTTTGCAGCAACTTTTTTCTCTGCAATTTCAGCTTCCTGTTCAGCCGTCAAAGGCGGATTGTGCTTGATCAAACTTGCAACCGTTTCAGTCGGTTTTGCACCTTTACTGATCCAATAATCAATTCGCTCGTGATTTAATTTCACTTCCGGCGGATCAACCAAAGGGTTATAAGTTCCCAGGTTTTCCAAGTATTTTCCATCACGTTTGGAACGCTGTTCCTTAATAATAACGCGGTAAAACGGTCTCTTTTTTGCACCCATTCGGGTAAGTCTAATCTTTAACATAATTTTCTTAGTAAATCGTAAATTGTAAATCGTAAATTGTTATTTCTTTGCTAAATTATCTAATGATTTTTTATAAGCATTTAATTTTGGCAAAAGTTTTTCAATCAATGGTTTTAAGTTTTCTGTTTCATCTAATGTTAAAAGGTTTCGTGTATATGCTCGTCGTAGCCAATTTTTTGTTTCATATAGCGAACCTCTGGCAATTTTTACGAAACGGCTGTTATCTTTGAAATTAAAACGTCCGTTTCCTTCGGCAATATTTGCAGGGACGCTATCAGCAGAATTAACTAATTGCTGACCAATCGTAATTTTCGCAAAATGCTCCCACTTGATTACAACCTTCCAAACTTCATCAGCAAGTTTCTCTGCCAATTGATAAACTTCTAAATTTTCAAAACTTGTCTTACTCATACTTTTGAGCCAATAAAAAACCACTAAAGAACTATTAACTATTTACTATTTACGTTTTTTCCTCTTTTTGTGTCTTTTCTTCTTCTTTAAACGCTTGGTTAAAGAATCCTTCTTCTCTTCGTATTCGTTGTCAAAATCTTGTGTTTCGCCGCCGAACATTCCGCCGAGAGCATCGGTTATTCCACCTTCGCCGCCGCCGAGCAGACCTCCGAGTCCGCCACCGCCGCCTAAACCGCCCATTTTCCCAGCCATTTTGCTAAGGAAACCGCCACTGTTCATTTTCTGCATCATTTTTCGCATTTGCTCATATTGACGCAGAAGTCCGTTAACTTCCGATATTGTCGAACCGGAACCGTTGGCGATTCTCGTTTTTCGACTGGCGTTGATGATCTTGTATTCACGGCGTTCCTGCAAAGTCATCGAATCAATGATCGCTTCGGTGCGTTTCATTTGAGTTTCGACTTCTTCACCTTGCTCGTCCGTCATTGTCATTCCGCCCGTCATCTGTTCGGGCAGCATTTTCATCAACTTCGACATCGAGCCGAGTTTTTTGAATTGTCCAAGCTGGTTGCGAAAATCTTCGAGCGTAAATTTATTGCTCGCCATTTTCTCAAGCTGTGCCTGAGCTTCTTCTTCGACAACTTTTCCCTGAACTTCCTCAATAAGCGACAAAACATCGCCCATTCCTAATATTCTTTGTGCAATTCGATCTGGATAAAAAGGCTCGATTGCATCATATTTTTCGCCGACACCGACAAATTTAACGGGTTGACCGATAACTTGTTTAATTGATAACGCCGCACCACCGCGTGCGTCGCCGTCCATTTTTGTCAGGACAACACCCGTAATGCCAAGTCGTTTATGAAATTCTTCCGCCGAATTGACCGCATCCTGTCCGGTCATTGCATCCGCCACGAACAAAATCTCAATCGGTTTTGTCGCCGCTTTGATCTGTTCGAGTTCGACCATCAAATCATCATCAATGTGAAGCCGTCCCGCCGTGTCAATGAGCAATGTGTCGTAACCCGTTTCTTCGGCGTATTTCATCGCCCCGCTTACAAGCGTCAACGGATCATCTGTTTCGGCGTTTTGGTAAATTCCTTGCCCAACCGCCTCGGCAACAACTCTCAATTGTTCACGAGCCGCCGGACGATAAACGTCAACCGAAACAAGCAAAGGTTTGCGTTCCTGATTTTCCGCCAGCCATTTGGAAATTTTACCCGTCGAAGTCGTTTTACCAGAACCTTGCAAACCGACGATCATCACGACATTCGGAATTTGCTTGGTAAATACGAGCCTTGAAGACGTTCCGCCGAAAAGATTTACAAGTTCCTCATAAACAATTTTGACAACCTGTTCGTGCGGTTTTAAGTCTTTCCAAACTTCCTGACCCTCCGCCTTAACACGAACCGCTGCAACAAAATCTTTGGCAACCTGATAATTAACATCCGCCTCAAGCAAAGCCATCCGAATTTCACGCAAAGCAATATCCACATGCTCAGGTGTAAGTTTCCCCTGACCACGTAAATTCTTTAATGATTGCTTTAATTTATCGGATAATGACTCAAACATATTTACACATTTCTGCTATTAAAGCCGAAACTATAAATACTAATGATAAAGGGCAAAAGTGTCAAGAATAGGCAAGCTAATTTAATTTGTACAAAATGGTGGAAATTTATGTCTTAACAGTAAGCATCTATTTATCTAATATCTTTCTTATTAAATAAATTTGTTTTACTAATATATGTTGTGATATTATTTGCTAAG
>JALZKH010000176.1 GCA_030859345.1 Acidobacteriota bacterium
GATTATACACCGGGCTGCCATCTTCGATTCGCTGAACGGGGAAACTTTTGGTGCGTCGTGTCCGGTTAAAAACAAGCAGTCCAGTAAATATTAGTGGTAATTGCGGAGAATTTCCACTAATTCAGACGGGTTTTCCCCGTCTTGATTATAATTTTCAATTTTTTCGTCAAATTTAGTGTTACGTTCTAATTATCCACAAACTGCCGATGCCATAATTCCAGCATCCATAAAACCCAAAGCGGATGAGCGTGATCTCTCCGCCCGCTTGAATGTTCGCTTAAAAGCAGTTTGATATATTTCGGCTCAAAAATCCCTCGTTCCAAAGTCCGCTTTTCGTTTAAAGTATCGTGAATTTTATCCCTTAACTGCGAATTTATCCATTCTCCGATTGGCACGCCGAAACCTTGTTTTTCCCGGTATAAGATCTCTTTCGGGACGAGTCCTTCGAGCGATTTTTTGAAAATGTATTTTGTAACATTGCCTTTTAATTTCAGCGAAGTCGGAATTTTTTGCGTAACAAAATCAATCAATTCCTGATCTAAAAGTGGAACTCTCACTTCCAGAGAAGTCGCCATACTCATCCGGTCAACTTTGGTTAAAATGTCGCTCGGCAGATAAGTTTTTGAGTCTAAATATAAAAGATTATCAACCGGATTTCCCGTCGAAATGCTCTCGGCGATCTGTTGATAAATTGCTTCGCTTGAATTTGAATTTCCGTTTAATTTTGCTTTGAATTTCCCGGTATAAAGCGAATTTTTCTTGAGTTTACCGAACTGCGAAATACTGTCAATGTAGCGGTCAATCGAATCGAGCGAGGCGTTGTAAAGAAAATTTTTCCCGCGTACGTTGTGCGGAAGTGCCTGGCTGATCGGCTGCATTATTCCTTTTCTAATAGCACTTGGCAAATTCCCAAACCCGCTGCGTTTTTTATCTGTCAAATATCTCGTGTAACCCGCGAAAAGTTCGTCGCCGCCGTCGCCCGATAAAACAACGGTTACAAAATCACGTGCCATTTTTGAAACCATATATGTTGGCAACGCGGAAGAATCTGCAAAAGGCTCGTCAAAAGCCAAACCAGATCATCAATGATTTCGACCAGATCGGGCGTAACAACAAATTCGTGATGTTCGGTCTTGAAGTGTTTTGCGGCGATTCTGGCATATTTTAACTCGTCAAAACTGTCTTCATTAAAGCCGATGGAAAATGTTTTGACAGGCTTGTCCAAAATCTGCGACATCATCCCGACGATTGCCGATGAATCAACTCCGCCGCTTAAAAATGCTCCGAGCGGAACTTCGGAAATCAAGCGAACTTTTACCGCATCCTTTATTTTTCCACGCAATTCTTCCGCATATTCTTCTTCTAATTTTACTTCGTTTACTTCTTCGTATTTAAAATCCCAATATTGCCCGGTTTCAACTTTTCCGTCTTTGAATATTAAAAAATGTCCGGGCTGGAGTTTTTTGACACCTTTGAAAATACAAAATTCTTCGGGAACATAACCGAAAGTTAAATAAGCATCCAACGCCGGATAATCAATGTCTTTCGACATTTCGCCGTGGGTTAAAAGCGATTTTAATTCCGAACCGAAGACGAAATTTCCGTTTGGCAGAAGCGAATAAAACAGAGGTTTTTTGCCGACTCTGTCTCTTGCGATAAAGAGGCTTTCGTCCTGTTTATCCCAGATTGCAAACGCGAACATTCCGCGTAATTTGTGAACACAATCTGCTCCGAATTCGTCAAAGGTGTGAATGATCGTTTCGGTATCGGAATTGGTTTTGAATTTGTAGCCGAGCGATTCTAATTCTTTTTTCAGTTCGCGGTAATTATAAATTTCGCCGTTAAAAACGATAAATTTTGATTTGTCATTTGAATAGATCGGTTGTTGTCCACCCTTCAAATCAATGATCGAAAGCCGACGCATTCCGAGTGCGGCACGCCCCTCGACTCTCAAACCTTGTTCATCAGGACCGCGATGTGTGATTACTTTGCACATTTTGTCGAGCAAAATTTCACGTTCCCCGTTTGAGGCATTTCTATCTTTTTCTATAAAACCGGCTATTCCACACATTTTTTTTAATCCAGAGTTTGAGATTGCGGAGTTTGAATTTCCCTCCGCTTATTAAAGGGATTCAGCAATTTGTTAAATAAATTTATGATTGTTTCTTTTTCGCCGCTGTCAATGATATTCCAAAAGTATGCAGCTAAAAGATATATCGAAGCATAAACGCCAAAAGTGATTCCCAAAGTTAAACTGCCCGACACAAAATTGACTATTCCCGTTCCGGGTTGAGCAAAAAATATTCTGACCAGATACTCACCAATACTGGGCGTAAATTCTTTTACGTAATAATAAACTGCAAAAGTAAAAACTCCCGCAAACAAACTAATTAATGCAGTTTTTCCGATATTTTTGAGCAAACGGAAATCTTGCAGGCGGACACCTATTCGATGAAATACGACGCTTTCCGCAATTAACATTTCAGCAATTCTGATAACGACGACAGTCCCGATAATTCCTTTTAATCCGAAGTATTGAACGCCGAAATACAAAGCTGTAAACAAAGTAATAAATGTGGCAATACGTAATTTTAGCAAAAATCTGCCTAAATCCTCATAAGCCCGAACAATCGGATCGGCAAGCATTATGTGAAAAGGCAGAAATGTTAAAAAAATCAAAAAGACCGGAACGCTTTCAGTAAATTTATCTGTAAAAAGCGTTGTAATAAAAGTTTCGGCAGTAATAAATAAAAAAACATACGCCGGAAAATAAAAGAAAGACAGCTTTTGCATTGCTCCGACCGTTACGCGAACCATTTCATTGCGGTCATCAACTAATTGCAATTGACTCATACGCGGAATCAGCACGGAGGTAACTGATTCGGCAAGCATCGTTATCAGAGGAAGCTGAAAACATCCGATGGCGTAAATTGCAAACATCGCTTCACCGAAAGTGTTACTGACAAAATAATAATGCATATCATTCTGTAATGTCCATAAAATACCTGCCGCCCCGAAAGGAACTGCATAAACAAGATGCTCACGGAAAAATTTCGCATTAAATTTAAGCCAAAATCCCGGAAAACGAAAATTCAAATAAACAAGCAGAACCAATGTTTGAATACCGCCTTGAATTATCGCGGCGTAGAGCATTGACTCGACAGTTCCAAACCACAAAACTGCTGCGACCATAAGGGCAGTTTTGCTGAATTGTGCGAATACGATAAATGACGGGAGCGAGGCGGGTCATTTCAGTGCTGTGAAATATATTTCCGAGTAACTGCGGATAGAAAAAGAGAACCAGAAATGCCAGGAAACCCATTACAAAATTGAACAAAACAATATTGAAAATCGCCGATGCCTTTCTTTCTTCATCTCTGGAAAGATAGTAATAAGCACTCATTCCAAATCCCAGAGGCAAAATAGCGGAAGCATTTGTAACCACGATAAAAGCCAATCTGTATAAACCGATCTGCTCCAAATTCAAAACACGGACAACAATCAGCGGCAGCATAAAAGAGAATGTAAAGCCGATAATTTTAGCAATTAAAAGCCACGCACTCTGTGATTTTAAAGATTTTACTTTTACCGGTTCTTTCATTACCTACCTGCTATGCGATTGAAAGAGTCTTTTGACAATTGTTTGCAGAGGTTTATCCAAGGGGCTGTTTTGCAGATTTCTACCGTAAAAATAGCCTAAAAAAACAAGCGGTTGATTTTCAGCGGCTAACGATTCAGTTTCAAAACCTTTGATCGAATATTTGATCTTATTAAACAGTTGGTTCAAACTTTCCCGATACATCCAACGCGGAACGCCGAAAAGCGTTGCTCCGTCAAAGGGTTTGTAATGTGTATCGGCTAAAAATCTCGAAACTCCGACTCCAAAAAGCCATTGGCGATAATAATTTTTGCTTAACCTGTATTCGGGCACAAAATGATATATAACGAGTTTCGGATTATAAATGCCACGCTTTTCGGAAACTAAAAGCTGGTCATACAAAACTTCGTCTTCACCGCTGATAAAACCCTTTCCCTTTGCCCCGACATCTTCCTGATACAAACCAATTTCTTCAAATACTTTTCGTTTAAATATCCCGTGTCCACCTGTAATCATCGGCGTATCTTTTGAATAAATCCACTCTTCATCACCAAAATCCTGCCAACAAATAACTCCATTCTTTAAAGGTTCTATCCAATTCGACGTTGCTGATAACGATCTGAGCATCGCCCGTGCAGCCGACCATCCGCGTATCACGACTGTAAAATGAAACATTTTCAATCCTTTGATCCATTTCCTGCTGACTTCGTGTGGTTTTTCTGTCTTTCCAGTTGGCTAATCCATAAACTCTGTCGGCAAGCCGCCGATGAACGCCGGGATTATGAAAATCATCAAATCTTCTGAAGGTTTCGCTTGTTTGAATCAAGGTGGAGATGCGGCGTGCAAGCCGATACGATTCGGGATGCCGTTTGCGAAGTTGGGCGGTTAAAAGATTGGTTAATTCGATTTGACTGATTTCCGCTTCGATCTCGGAATCAGACATCTGCGTATCAACATAATGCTGAAACCTTTCCTTCGTAAGCAGTGCGACGAAAAGTTCCTGCGTCATATCCGTATAGACGTTATATTTGCCTTCTTCAACAAGAAATCCGGCTCTCTTTGAGGCTCTGACCAATGGATGAGAAGAAACGATCCGGTGCAGTTCCGCCCAAATCTGATTTACGTCCGAACTTTTGAGGCATTTGTTCCAATTGCCGATACTGATGCTTTTACCGTTACGCAATTTTTTAGTCGGATCAGCCTTTTGCTTAATTAAACTCATAAAATATTTTCTGATTGTTGATTTTTTTTCGTGTGAATCTAACCGCAGTTTTTCTGCCTTTTACAGCTAAAATCTATCTCCCGATTAGAGAAATATTTATAAAAATTCAGTTCTCCCGAAAGGCTTGAGAAAGAATTATTAGTAAAAAAACTTTTGTAAATTAACTGCCGAGCATTGCAATTAATTTGGAAGGAAGGTCAGACGAAACTTTTGTTTCACTGACCGTATTTGATATTACCAATTATTCACGATTTGAGCAACTTTTTTTTACATATTTTAAGAATGTTTAACGATGCCGCTAAACACTTTGATTAATAGGTTTAGCTTAACCCGTGTAAGTTCGGTTGGAAAAAAGTTTAATTTTTTTAAATTTAATTTTGGAAGCAGACAGGCATTATTGGTTTATTTTGATAGTATAAAAAATATCCTTCTGTAAATTCTCCTCCCCCTTGAATCGAGGAAGCCGTAATAATTTTTGATTTTATGTTTTTAACTAAAATGATTGATTTCTGTAAAAGTTTGAATTGTCCTTCCTCACAGAACCTTCTGGCTTACCAGACGGGTAATGTTTCGAGGAATTTGTCAAAGGAAATTAACCGACACATCGAAACCTGTGAATTCTGCACCGCCGAAATAGAATTTTACGCCCACTATCCGCAGAGCGAAGAGGCTGTTAAAACGGAAGAAATTCCCAGCCCCTTATTTGAACTGGCTGAAGCTCTTTTAAATGATAAACACAAAGATAATTCTCTGCTCAATAAATTATTAAATGAAAATGAAGGTTTAACTTTGCGTGAAGCCTAATCAGCAGCAAGCAGAAGCGGTTGACAGTAATTGAAAATTCTAAAATAGATTTACGAAAGATTTGTTTTAGAAATTTTACGTGATAATATTTAGCTGAAACTATTTTATCAGAGGAAAAGCCTTAAATGAATGACGACCGTTTGGAAAAAATTGAAGATGAAACCGCGGAAATTAAGAAACAAATACTGGAACTGGAATTTCAGCACAAAAAAGACATTATTGAAGCCGAAAAAAGGTCTAATGAATGGGCTGAACGTATGGAGAAAAGTCTTGTGCAGATGGAGAAAAGTCTTGTGCAAATGAGAGATAATCTCCACCATATCAATAAACTGGCGGGAATAACTTTTGAGAAATTCGACGACATCGAATCAAGATTAAAAGGAGCATCAGATGCTTTGCAACCGCAAGCGAAACAAATCAAATAAACTCAAAAGAAAGGATTCAATCAACTTAATGTTTGAATCCTTTCTTATTACCTACTGCTAGTGCTGTGTAACCATAATTTTTAGAATTAATGTTTCGATTTTGCATCGTGTTCAGAGTTCAACAACTTTGATTACATTGCACTAGTGCCATCTGCCGACTGAACTCAGCTTCCGCAAATTTCATCAATTGCTTCCGAGTATTTTTCGTCAATGACGCTTCGTTTGATCTTTAAGGTCGGAGTCATTTCGCCTTTATCAATCGAAAATTCATTTGGCAGTAAGTAAACTCTCTTGACACGCTCGTAATCGTTGGTTTCCTTTGTAAAACGAATCGCATCATTTTGAATTCTTTTGATAACATATTTATTTTCGCAAAGTTCTTCGCGTGTTCCTTTTGCGTCAATTCCTTCGTCTTCTATAACTTGTCGGACAGCTTCCCAATCAGGAACGATCAATGCTCCGACTTGTTTCCGCCCATTTCCGACGGCAACGGCTTGAGCGATAAGCGAAGATTGTTTAAGAAGTGCTTCGACCTGCTGCGGTGCAACATATTTTCCGTTGGAGAGTTTGAATAAATCCTTGATGCGGTCGGTTATGTAATAATGCCCGTCCGAATCTCTGTAACCGACATCGCCCGTGTGATACCAACCGTCCGCGTCCAGTGCTTTAGCGGTTTCTTCATCTTTATTCAAATATCCTTCCATCACGGTCTTGCTGCGAATCAAAATTTCGCCATCCTTTTCAGCGATTTTCATTTCGATTCCATCAAACGGAATGCCGATTGAGCCGACTTTGTTATCATCAGGACGATTTGCACAGACGATGCAGGCTTCCGTCATTCCGTAACCTTGCAGAATCGGAATTCCCGCCGCCCAAAATGCGTAAGACAATTTTTTGGAAAGCGGAGCTCCGCCCGAAACAAAAAATCTCAGACTTCCGCCGACACCTTCACGCCATTTTGAGAAAATGAGTTTGCTTGCCAATTTATGTTTTGCGGCAAGTGCAGGCGAAACCATTTTGCGTTTTTCCTTCCTGTCCCAATAATCCTGTCCGACCTGCAAAGACCAGTTAAATAATTTTGTTTTAACGCCGCCCGCCGCACGACCTTTTTTGACGATCTTGTGATAAACCTGCTCGAACAGACGCGGCACGGCAGTCATAATCGTCGGATTGACTTCCTGCAAATGCGAAGCAATCTGGTCAAACGATGCACAATAATGAATCGCCACGCCGTTTGAACAAAGCACATAAAAAACGGTGCGTTCAAAAATATGCGACAAGGGCAAAACCGCTAAAGAACGGTCGGTCGGATGAATGGGTAATCCTTTAGAAATTTCTACCACATCAAAAATAAAACTCTCGTGTGTCAACAGAACGCCTTTCGGTTCGCCCGTTGTTCCCGATGTATAAATTATCGTCGCTAAATCGTCGGTCTTAACTTGTGCGAGAAGTTTTTCAAAAGTCTTTTCGTCAATTTCATTGAGTTCTTTGCCACGTTCTTCAATCTCGGCAAGCGTCATCGCTCTATTATCGTGTTCAGGTTTTGCATCATCATCAAAGAAAACAAGTTTCTCCAAACGCTCAACACTCTGAATCGCGTTTTCGGCGTGTTTCCAAAGTTTTTTCCCCGAAACAAAAAGCATCTTCGAGCCGGAATCTTCCAGAATATAACGTATCTGCTCAACCGCTTGAGTTGTATAAATCGGTACATTTACGGCACGAAGTGAAAGAATCGCCAAATCCGTCAGCGACCATTCGGGACGATTTTCCGAAATTATCGCAACTTTATCGCCCGCCTTTATGCCCAAATCGGCAAGCCCCAAAGCGATATGTTTTATCTTTTCGATAACCGCTTCGCCCGAAATATTCGTCCACGAATCATTGTCTTTATAATTAAGTGCATTCGGCTTCTTATATCGCCTGAAAGATTCAATGCAATAGTGCGGCAAAGTCTGTGGTAAGTTCTCAAATCCGATTAAGTTTTCAGCAATCATTATATTTATACGAAAGCAGAGCTATTTTATTTTCTTTAGTTGCAAACTTTTTGATTATAACTTTTTCTATCAAATTTTTCACTTATTTCAATAACATTGAAAGTCGAAGGTTAATTTTACAAAATCTTTTTAATCACAAATCAAATTAATTTATGTTAAGCTATCAGAAAAAACTATGAAAAAAGTGAGCAAATCTTACTCCGAAAATGTCTTTGAGAAAATCAATGTCCTCTGGATAACTGCGGGTTTGGGATGCGACGGCGAATCGGTTGTACTCACGTCCGCAACTCAGCCGAGCATTGAAGATATTGTCATGGGCGGGTTGCCGGGAATGCCGGAAGTGTTTTTTCTGAATCCTTTTTATTCTTATGAAAACGCTGATGAATATCTCGATTATCTTGAAACGGCGGCGATTGGTGAATTAGCTCCTTTTATACTTGTAATCGAAGGCTCGATTCCTAATGAAGATATAAAGGAAGAAGGTTATTGGGCGGCACTGGGAACTGATAAAACAACGGGACAGCCAATAAAAACAACTGAATGGATTGACCGGCTTGCTCCGAATGCGTGGGCGATAATGGCTGTCGGAACTTGTGCAGCTTACGGCGGAATTCACGCGATGCAGGGCAATCCGACGGGAGCGATGGGTTTACCGGATTATCTCGGTTGGGATTGGAGATCAAAAGGAGATATTCCGATTGTCTGCGTTCCGGGTTGTCCGACGCAGCCGGATAATCTGACGGAAACTTTGCTTTATTTACTTTATCAGGCGGCGGGGCGTTCACCGATGATTCCGCTTGATGAAGTTGGTCGTCCAAAATGGCTTTTCAGTGAAACGATCCACGAAAATTGTGATCGCGGCGGTTATTATGAGCAGGCACAATTTGCCGAAGAATATGGCTCACGAAAATGTATCGTTAAACTTGGCTGTTGGGGTCCGGTGGTAAACTGCAATGTCGGCAAACGCGGTTGGGTAAACGGAGTCGGCGGATGTCCGAATGTCGGCGGAATTTGTATTGGCTGCACGATGCCGGGTTTTCCCGATAAATTTATGCCGTTTATGAATCAGCCGCCGGGTTCGCTTCTTTCATCAAAAGCGGTAATGACTTACGGCAAAGCGATTCAAGCTCTGCGGCGTTATACTCAAAGCTCGCTCAATAAAGAACCGGCGTGGCGAAAACGCGGGAAGAAATTGACTTCGGGTTATTCGAGTGAAAATTATTGAGAATTGTTTGGGAATAAATCAAGTATTTTTCATCATCTATATAATTCAATAATTCAGACAATTTTATTATCAAATGCAATCGATTAAAACGCATTGATAAAATATTTTATGGGAAAAGTTGTGGAAACTAAAACTTCAAAAGATAAAAAAACCCGCAACCACAATAATAATACGTGGTCGTTTGAAGATATTCCTCTGCCGCCCGATTTGCTTGAATCGGAAACGGTTTTGGCTCAACTTGCCGATGTATTTTTTTCGACCGATTCATTAAATCCATTTCAAAATGACACCAAAAAAGAATTACCCGACGTTACAGATACTTATCGAATTTTGGTCGAGCAAATTCCGGCAGTAGTTTTTATTGCGTTTTTTGATAAAAATTTTGGCGAAGCGTATGTCAGCCCGCAGATCGAAAAAACGCTCGGTTTTACGCAGGAAGAATGGCTCAATGATCCGGTACGTTGGTATCGGCACGTTCACCCGGAGGATAAAGAGCGTTGGAGTTCCGAGGTTGCACAGATGTTTTTGACGGGCGAGCCGCTTCATTCGGTTTATCGAGTCTTGGCACGCGACAAAAGCGTTTTGTGGTTTCAATGTGATGTCAAAATGGTCAGGCATTCAGATGGGCATCCTTGGTTTATACACGGAACGGCTTTTGATATTACGCAACAGCATCACAATGAAAATGCCTTGCGTGAATATGCGGAAAGAATGAGATTTCTTTCGCGTCAGTTAATCAAAGTGCAGGAATTTGAAAGATCGCAGATCGCTCTCGAATTGCACGATCAGATCGGGCAAATTTTGACAGGACTCAAAGTAAATTAAAATTCGTTATTTTCGGACTACCCCGCAGCAAGCTGACGGGGCATTCGCCCGAAAATTAGTCGGTCAAAGCACCGACTACCACGAATTTTCTAAGAACAAAGAACTGTCGCCCTTT
>JALZKH010000001.1 GCA_030859345.1 Acidobacteriota bacterium
ACTATGTGTCGTGCCATGGCGATAACCGTTTTCCAAGGCTTCGCATTGTTTTTTCGTTAGTTCGATTACTTTTATTTTACCCATCTCGCTTGATAGTCTAAACTATTTCTGCACGATTACTTAATTGAAATTACTTTAACGTGCGGCAGTATTCCATATGGAAACGCCCTGAACCTCTGGACACGATTTTCCTTTGACTTGACTAATTTGATCCTAATTTAAGTTGTTAAAAATCTTAAAACAAAACAATGTTTGCTTTGAGTGACAATCTAACAAATCATCGTTTCGTCAGTCAAGTCTTTTCTAAAATTACTTAATTAATAAATTAAGGTTAGATAATGATTCAAGAAGCGATGTTTGTTTTTACATTTTGAGATATTATAAAAAGATAGTCTTACAAATTATTAACGGTTGTGTTAGTTGTCTTACTACTTTAGTAAATGCAAAAATGTCAAAGTCGTATAAAATCCAAAGTTTGGAGTTTAGAGTTCGATTCAAACTCTAAAATCTCAACTCCAAAGTTATTAATAAGATAGATGGAAAATTTCTTCACAAAATTAGATTTAATCGCGGGATTAGAAACCGAAAATAAAATTGCCGTATGGCTGGAACGGCTGGCATTTATATTTTTAATTTTAATGGTTTTATCCGCACCGCATTCGATTGCCGCAACGCAGATCGCTCTGGTTTTGGGAATACTTTTTTGGCTTGCAAGATTTTTTGTCAAACCGCATCCAAAATTTATAAAAACCGCTTTATTTATTCCGCTTCTGGCTTTTTTCGGCTGGTCTGTTTTGACAGCAATTTTTTCCTACGCTCCCGATATTTCGCTGGATAAATTACGCAATGTTTCGCTTTTGATAATTTTCTTTTTTGCGATCAATAATTTACGCACGATCAAAGCGGTCAAATTTCTGGCGTTTGCATTGATTTTTTCCTGTATGATAAATGTCGTCTGGACACCGGTAAACCGTTTGATCGGTCGCGGTGTCGAGATAAATAATGTGAAGTCGGAAAGCCCTTTAATAAAAGCAGGTTTGCGTGAAGGCGACACAGTTGTTGAAGCAGACGGCGAAAAAGTATATTCGCCCGAAGGTTTATTAGATAAAATCGAGCAGAACAATATTTCAAAAGTTAATTTTTATCGCCCCGATTTTTATTTAACGGTTGATGTTAAAAAAAGCGATCTGCTGGCGGGCGGAAACGCTTTGGAAAAACTGGGTGTTGGAAACTGGAAAAAAAGCAGAAACTGGCGTTCATCGGGATTTTACGGAATGTATGCGACCTATGCGGAGGTCTTGCAATTGATCGCTTCGCTGACTTTGGGGCTTTTTATCGCGGGATTTGTTTGGCAAAAAGGCAAAAAGCAAAAAGCAAAAGGCGAAAATAAAAATAAACCTCAAACAAAAAAAATTCCCTTTCTCCGTGTCGCCGTTTTACCCTTTCTGCTTTTTGTCTGCGTCGGATTAATGACACTTGCGTTGCTTTTAACCGTTACGCGGGCATCGCAAGGAGCGTTTATAGTTTCGGCTTTTTCGATTGTTTTGCTCGGAGCTTCGAGAAAAATGATTATAATCGCCTTATTAATTGCGATTCCAGTAATTATCGGCGGATTATTTTTTCTGCAGCAGAGCCGGGAAGTCGGTTTTTATGATACAAAAGACGACTCGATACTGTGGCGGCAGACGGTTTACCGAGAAGGTTTTCAACTTTGGACAAAAAACGCCAGAAATTTTACGACCGGTGTCGGAATGGATTCGATCAAGCGTTACAAGGAAGAATGGAAATTATTCGACAACGGCAAATTGCCGCCCGGACATTTTCACTCAACACCTTTGCAATTACTGGTTGAACGCGGATTTCCCGCATTAATTTTGTGGCTTTTGATTTTGGGAATTTACGCCTTTAAAATGCTCAAGACTCTGCGGCAAAATAAATTTAAAGATTGGATAGAAAAGGGAATAGTTTTGGGATGCTTCGGCGGACTTGTCGGATTTTTTACAAGCGGTTTAGTTCATTATAATTTAGGCGATTCGGAAGTTTCGATGGTTTTTTATTTGCTGATGGCGTTTGCAATAAGAATTGTCAGCCGTGAAAAAATTGAAAAAACTGAAATGGTCTGATTGGAACATAAAATGTTAGATAAAATCGTATAAATTTGAAACATTTTCACCATTTCCAAAAGGAAAAATATTTGAGCCGTATGGTTGGAAAATGAACTATCCAATAACACAAGTGATCAGGTTTTTGCGGCAGAAAAAGGTTGATTTTGTGCCGCATCTTTTTGATTATGTCGAAAAGGGCGGAACGACATATTCGGCGGAAGTTTTGGGTGTTGACGAACACGCCGTAATTAAAACTCTCGTGTTTGAAACGAATGAGAAAAAGCCTGTAATTGTTTTGCAGCACGGAGATTTGCAGGTTTCGGAAAAGAATCTGGCGAGGCATCTGAACCTAAAATCAGTGTCGCCTGCTTCGGCTGAAAAGGCTCATAAATTGACGGGTTATATTTTTGGCGGAACTTCGCCATTTGGAATAAAAAAGGAAATGCCGATCTATGTGGAAAAGACGATTTTTGATTTGGAGAAAATTTATATAAACGGCGGAAAGCGTGGTTTTTTGGTTAAGATCGAGCCGAAAATTTTGAAGGAAATTTTGAAAATTGAAGAAATAAAAATCGGAATTGAGAAGTAGAAAGCCAATTGAAATATGCGTAAAATCTATAATTTATGTTAGCAGAAACAGCAGGAACAGAAGCGGCGGGGATTGGGATCGAGGCGATCGAGATAATTTTGCTCATCGGGGCAGTTGTGGCGATTATTGCGAGGCGTTTGAAGATTCCTTATACGGTCGGATTGGTCGTTGCGGGAATAATTTTGGCGTTTTTGCCGCTTGGGATCGAGGTTAGTTTTAGCAAGGAACTGATCTTTAAAGTCTTGCTTCCGCCACTTATTTTTGAAGCGGCACTTTATATTCATTGGCGTGAATTAAAGACCGACCTGTTGCCTGTTGTAACTTTTGCATCGGTCGGCGTTCTGCTTTCGTCGGGAGTTACGGCGACGATTATGCATTTTGTCGTCGGTTGGGATTGGACGATGGCGGCACTTTTCGGTGTTTTGATCGCGGCGACCGATCCTGTTTCTGTGATCGCAACATTCAAAGAAGCAAAGGTCGAAGGGCGACTTCAATTATTGGTTGAAGCGGAATCTTTATTTAATGATTCAACGGCGGCGGTTGCATTTACGATTGCTTTGGCGTTTGCGATGGGGCAGTCAATGGCGATTGGAACGGCGGCTTTGGCGATGGTTTTGTCGGTTGTCGGCGGGATTGCGAGCGGTTTGATCGTCGGTTACATCTGTCTTTGGATTGCAGGGCGAACAACGGATCATCTTGTCGAAATTGCTTTGACGACCGTTGCTTGTTTTGGTTCATTCTGGATCGCCGAACGATTCGGTTATGCCGGAGTTCATTTTTCGGGAGTGCTTGCTTCGATGACCGCCGGGCTTCTTGTCGGTAACACAAACGAACTCGGTTTTGTAACGGAGAAAGGCGATGAATCCATTGAAGATTTTTGGGAATTTGCGGCGTTTGTCGTCAACTCGATTGTTTTCATACTTTTGGGAATTAGCGAGGCATATCAGGATTTCAGCAGAAGTGCTTTGGCAATCGTCGTGGCAATCGTCGCCGTCATAATCGCCCGTGCGATTGCGATCTATCCGATCTCCGCACTCTATTCACAATCACGTTGGAAGATAGATTCCGAACATCAGCACATAATGTTTTGGGGCGGATTGCGTGGAGCATTGGCATTGGCGTTGGCACTCGGAATTCCCGACAGCGTTCCGTATCGCTCGGAAATTCTGACCGTAACATTCGGCGTTGTCGCATTCTCGGTTTTTGCTCAAGGTTTGACGATGACACCACTTTTGAGTAAATTAGGACAATTGCCAGATTTGGATGTTGAGGTCGAAGAGATGAAAGAAAGCTAAGTGCGAATATGCAAAAGACAATATTTACAATCTCAAAAATGGATTGCCCGTCTGAGGAAAATCTCATTAGGCTCAAACTTGGAGAGATCTCAGAGATCAAGAATCTTGATTTTGATATTCCAAATCGGAAATTGACGGTTTATTATAAAGACAATCTGAGCGAGATCGAAAGATATATTATCGACCTCAATTTAGGCGGAAAACTAATCGAAACAGAAGAAACCGACCAAGTTGATTTTGCGGAGCAGACAAATCAGCGAAAGTTACTCTGGTCTGTACTGGCGATAAACTTTGCATTTTTTATAATCGAACTTACAACCGGATTGATCTCGAAATCAATGGGACTCGTTGCGGATAGCTTGGATATGCTTGCCGATTCCTTCATATACGGCATTAGTTTATTTGCCGTCGGCGGCACGGTCGTTAAAAAGAAACGTATTGCCAAATCTATCGGCTATTTTCAACTAATTCTTGCAACCATAGGTTTTTTTGAAGTCGTCCGCAGATTCATTAAAAACGAAGAAATGCCCGATGTTCAGACAATGATCATTGTTTCGATCTTAGCTCTTTTGGCAAATGCGTTCAGCCTCTATCTTTTGCAAAAATCAAAGAGTCAAGAAGCACATATGAAAGCGAGTATGATATGCACCTCAAATGATGTGATTGTCAATCTAGGCGTAATAACCGCAGGGATTTTTGTATATTTCCTAAATTCCAACAAACCCGATCTCATCATCGGAACGATTGTTTTTGCATTAGTAACTCAAGGTGCGTTGAAGATTTTGAAACTTGGAAAATAGAAATCTGCTATAATTGCTAGAGTATTAAATATTGATAGAGCCATTGAATGTAGTGGAAGATGAATTATGAGAGAAATCTACAAATTACCACTTGTATTAGAACCACAACCCGAAGGTGGTTGGACGATTACTTGTCCTATTTTATCGGGCTTGATAACGGAAGCCGATACGATTGATGAAATTGTTCCGAATGTAACGGATGCACTTGAGGCTTTGATTGAAGGTTATGAGGAAATAAATCTTCCTCTGCCCGAAATTCTAAAGCCCGTGAGAAATGACGCACCGTTTTTAACCGATACGATCATCCAATTGGAAACGGTTTGAAGTATCGTGAAGTAACGAAAAAGTTGAAACGGCTCGGTTGCGTGGAACTTGCTACCAAAAGAAAAGGTTCGCATCGAAACTGGTATAATCCGCAAGCCGTAAATGTCGTTCCGATTCCCGTTCCTGATTCGGGAAGTAAAAAGATTTAAAGCTCGGACAATCTGCGGAATTGTGCGTCAGCTTGAACTGGATTGGGAAGAATTTAAGAAAACATGAGAGAAAATATGTCTCATATTAAAATTCAAATCTATCACGAAAATAATGCGAAAGGTGAAACAAAATTGGTTCACACTATCTAATTTGGAAAATAGTGAGTTTTTAGGAAACATTTTTTTTGTTTTGCCGATAACCTACTTGTAGGGATAACTTTGTTTGAGATATTTATCTGATTTTTTTGATGTTTATTCGGATCGGCTCATTTTTTTGACAACTTAAATGAGCATTTAAAACGTCTTAAAAATGTTCTTCCCCAAAAAAGTCTATCTTTAAATTTTACAAAGATTACAATAAGGAGTTTAAATTATGTTTAGAAAGATTAATAAATTACAGGTTTTATCGTTGGTGTTTGCAGTATCAATGCTTCTCGGAGTTTCGAGTGTTTTTGCACAGGATGCACAAGTTCGCACATTGACGGCGGGGCAAAAATACAAGATTGAAGGTGTTGTTGTTGCTTCGGATGCAAACAGTTTTTTAATTCGTGACACGACGGGAATTGATACGAAGGTTATGTTGACACCCGGTGTTAACATCAAATCGAACAGTTTTTGGGGAAGTGGTGATTCATATTCTGCAACGAGTATCGTTCGCGGTTTGAACTTAAAAGCCGAAGGTCGCGGAGACGGCACCGGAGCTTTGTCGGCGAATAAAATTCGTTTTGACAAAAGCGATCTGGAAGTTGCTCAATCAATTGACAGTCGCGTTGGACCGGCGGAAGATAGAATTACGGCAACCGAACAAAATGCCGAACGCATTTCGGGGCAGATTGATGAATTGCTGGCAATTTCGAACGCTGCCCGCGGTGGTGCAAGAGCCGCACAGGATACGGCTGATGCCGCCGTTGCAGGTGTTAATGCCACTAATCAAAGAATTTCTTCGTTGGATGACTACGTAGTTAAAACAACTTCGACGGTCAATTTCAAAGTCGGAAGTTCTAAACTTTCATCGGAAGCAAAATATGAACTCGATAATGTTGCGGCAACAGCCCGCACAATGCGTGGTTATGTTTTGGAAGTTACCGGTTTTGCTTCGGCTGACGGTAATGAAAGAGCCAACAAAATTCTGAGTGAAAAACGTGCCAAATCAGTTATTGATTATCTCGTAATGACGCACAACATTCCGCTTCGCAGAATCGGACAATCTTACGGTTTCGGCGAAACGAATGCGGTTGCCGACAATTCAACCCGTGATGGACGTGAAGCAAATCGCCGAGTTGAAGTCAAAGTTTTAGTCAGTCGCGGTTTGAATCAAAATGTCGAGGTTCGCCCGGCTACAAATGATGACGGAACTCGCTAAATAACGCATAAATTAAATCGTCAGTTTAGACAATAAATTAATTTGCTGACTTTTAATTTTCATACATTTGGAAGGGCAAAAGAGATTTTTTGAAAATGGTTTAACTGTTTTCACCTTTTGCCCTTTTGTAATATTCGTCGAGTACCGAATTTTCCATTTTTATCAAACCAAGAATTCTTTTGAGGTATTATGCAAGTGAAACAACACAGATTTGCTTTTATATTTTTATTATTTATTTTTTCCTCTTTCGCTTTTTCACAAACGCCAATTGCTCCACCTCCGCCTCCACCGATTATTGATAACGATATTATCACAATAGAATCAAGACTTATTGTTGTTCCTGTTTCGGTTACGGACGGAAAAGGTCAGCCCGTCAAAGGTTTAACAGCGGAGAATTTTCGTCTGAAGGAAAATAATAAAAATCAGGAGATTGCGGAAGTTTCAGCCGCCGAAAAAATTCCTTTGGAAATCGCTATACTTTTTGATGTTTCGGCAAGCACGGATGCGATGTTTAAATTTGAACAAGAAACAGCCGCTAAATTTCTTCAGGATGTGATGCGTCCGATTGACCGTGCGACGATTTTTTCAATTGGTGCAAATCCGATCTTAATTCAGGATCGAAATATTGCGGTTAAATCTATTCAAACGATCATGAATATTAAGCCGACCAAGCAATATACAGCTTTTTATGACACGGTTTCCGCCGCCGCTCAATATTTGCAGCAGAATGCCTCGCCGAAAAGCCGGAAGGTTATAATTGCAATTACAGACGGCGAAGATACCAATAGTGAAGATATAAGAGAGGGATTTGCACAGGTTTACGCTTCTTTAAGTAAAAATTTGGATTCTGTTTCAACCGAAGAGTATCGCAGACTCTTAGTAAAAAACCGCGATAGTGTGCGGGTTAAAGTACAAAACAAAACTTTGAATAAATTACAAAATGCCGATACGGTTTTTTATTCGATAAATCCGGCGGGAAGTTCATACAAACTCAATAAAATGAGTGTCTTCGGACAAAATAATATGGAAAGATTTGCAAATGAAACGGGCGGAACGGCATATTTGCCGAAATTTCTGCCGATTGATTTGAAAAGCAATTATGAAAATTCCGCTAACTTAAAGCTCAATACACAAACTTTGGAAAAGATTTTCACACAACTCGCAAACGAACTTCAGGCACAATATCTCGTTCAGTATTATTCGGATGGAGAATATCCCGAAAATAAATTTATTAAACTAAATGTTGATGTGAACTTAAATCTCCCGCAAGGTATCCGCGTGCGTGCCAGAGAAGGCTATTTTGTCAAAAAGCAGTAAGCCGAACAGGTTTCTCGGATAGTTGGCGAAAGAGGAAATTTGTCCGCTTACTACTTTTTTTTGTGGGATTATTTTGGAGCAATAGCGATTTTTCCCATTAATTCGGTTTCCTCATTCGGCTCAACATTTTCTATGTCGCCCATTATTACGGTAGGCTCTTCAGTTTGAGGAACAGCAACGTTTCTTATAGTAAATGTCGGATGTTCGTCAACAGTTCGATTTGAATTTTCATCAATCGCCACTTCGCCCATAATAATTTCATCATAAGGAGTAGCTGCAACAATGCCCGTTTCTCCGCTTCCTGCATAACTTTCGGTTAAATAAGTTGTCAGACCGACACTTCCCAAAGCCGTAAAAATAAGCGAAGCAACTGCCGTCCTAATCGTTGACATACGTTTTTTAACTGCTGCCCAGCCGACCGGACAATCCTTCGTAATCACAGTTCCATCCGCCCGTCGATAAAATCTAGCACAAAGCCTTCCTTCCAAACTCATAATCAAATTCTCGGCTTCCCGTTTCGTCATTCCCGAAAGGTTATAAACATCCAATTTGCAATCGCCGCAATGTCTCTGCCGATTATTTCCAATCATCGAATCCCAATCCGCCGAACACGGGCTGGCAACTTTTATTGAATCAAGCGGGTTTGTAAATTTAGCAGTCATAATAAAAAAATCCTCCGTTAGTAAATTAGACACGAGATTTCGTGTTTTGTTCCTTTAGAACGGAAGAATTTTCTATACTTGCAAGATTTCCTTTATTTTTTTGTTCTCCGATATTTATGTGTAATTGGTCTTCGTCTGCCAATTCCGATGGCGTTTTTGGAAACGATCAAAGTCGGCGGAAGTTGGCGGCGTTTGAATTCATTTGCAGGGGATTCTACTTTATTTAATAAAGAATAAACTAAATCTACATCGTGTCCTTTTTCGATAATTTCGCTGGGTGAGAGTTTATTTTCAAAATAGAGTTTGAGAATCGGATCCATCAAAGCGTATGGCGGCAAAGAATCGGCATCAAATTGGTCGGGAGCGAGTTCAGCGGATGGGGCTTTTTCGATAATTTCGGTTGGAATTATTTCTTTTCCGGCGTATTCGTTGATATGGCGTGAAAGTGCGTAGGCTTCGGTTTTTAAGACATCGCCGATGACTGCCAAACCGCCGTTTGTATCGCCGTAAAGTGTGCAGTATCCGACGGCGAGTTCGGATTTGTTTCCCGTTGATAAAACGAGGCGACCTTCGGCGTTGGAGATCGCCATAATTATTAAACCGCGAATGCGGGATTGCATATTTTCCGCCGCGAGATTTTCGCCGCCTTTTTTGGGTTTCTGAAATTCAAGTTGTTTTAATAAAACTTCAAACGAATCGGAAATCGGTTCGATACGGGATTCGCAACCGAGATTTTTAACCAAACTTTGCGAATGCGTGATGCTTCCTTCCGACGAGAACGGCGAAGGCATCATCACGCACAAAAGATTTTCCGCACCGAGTGCTTCGGCGGCAAGCGTGGCGACAAGCGTTGAATCAATTCCGCCGCTTAAAGCTATAACTGCTTTTTTGAAACCGTTTTTCCAGGCATAATCACGAATTCCCAAAACCAATGCACGGCGAAGCGTTTCAATCTCGTTTCCTGTAATTCCACGTGCATCGGGTTTGCGGACATCGAGTTCAACCGTTTCGACAAACTCTTCAAAGGCAGTCGCCTGCAAAATTATGTCGCCTTCTTCATCGGCAATAAGGCTTGCTCCGTCAAAGATTATTCCGTCATTTCCGCCGACGAGATTTACAAATACAACAGGAACTTCCTGAGTCTTCGCCCGATGTGCGACCATATCGCAACGCAGTTTTATCTTACCTTTGTTAAATGGTGAAGCATTGACCGAAACTATCAGATCCGCTCCCATTTTGATCAATTCATCCGTCGGATCATCGTCATAAAGTCTTTCACGCCAAAATGTTTTATCGTTCCAAAAATCTTCACAAACCGCAACGCCGATCTTTACGCTGTTTATCTCAAAAAGACTTCGTTTTTCAGACGGTTCAAAATATCTCGGATCATCAAAAACATCGTATTCTGGCAAAAGCGTTTTGTCTGCAAAACCAAGCAATTCGCCATCGTGCATCACCGCCGCCGAATTAAAAAGTCTTCGTCCGTCGGTTTCGTCATTTTGCCGAATCGTCCCGACAATCGCCGTAATTCCCTTCGTCGCCGCAACAATTTCGGCAAGCGGTTCTTCCGCCTCGCGGATAATATCGTGATCCTGAAACCAATCCTGCGAAGTGTAACCGTGAATCGCTAATTCGGGAAAAACCACCAAATCCGAACCATCCGCTTTGGCTTTTTCGATTCCCTTTAAAATTTTAGCGACATTTCCCGCAATGTCGCCGTTTGTTGTGTTAATTTGTCCGATTGTTACTTTCATTAAATAGAATTTTATGAGAGAAAAATTTGGTAAGCAAATTGAAAATGTAAAACTGATTGGAACAAAACTTTAAGTTTCGGGTATTCTCTAGTAGCACTACAAAAATCTAAGTAGTCGTGCTGAATTAAGTTAACCATTTATTTTGTTGAAAATCAATTAAATAAAGGCTTTTAGAAAAATTATAGTCTAATCTATTTAAGCATTGTTACTTATTTCATAAGGATATAAATTAATGAAATTTAAAATCGCTTTATTTGTTGCTTTGATGTTGGCTTTTAACACCGGCGTTTTTTCTCAGAAGGCTAAAATTAATACTGAACCTTTGCAGATTGGGGCGATTGCTCCTGATTTTATTTTGTCAAACAGTAATGGTAACGGGAAAATCACGCTCTCAAAGGTAGATAAGCCGACCGTATTGGTTTTTTATCGCGGATATTGGTGACCTTATTGCGTTCGGCAGTTAGCCGATTTACGCAGTTTGTTGGAAATTGATGAGAACGTCGCACTTTTTGCTATCAGTATTGATGATGCTGAAAAGAGTAAAATGATGATGCAAAAGGTAGCAAAAGACGGCAAGGGCGAAATAAAGTATCCGCTTTTGTCCGATCCGATGCACAAAACGATTGATGATTACGGGCTTTTAGATACAAGATACATCGGCAAAGGTGTCGAAGGAATTCCGCAGACGGCAATTTATATTTTGGATAAGAACAGGAAAATTGTTTGGGTAAATGTGAGTCCTGATTACAGCAATCGTCCGAATATGGAAACTTTGAGGATGGAAATAGATAAATTTAAGAAGAAATCTGAGATGAATAAAATGCAGATAAATGTGAAGAAAAATTAATTTACTGAAAATTTATAAATCAGATTGAAGCCTTTTATTTATGCTTCGGTCTGATTTTCGCTTTTTTTGACCATTGTGATACGGTTTCCTTTTTCGTTGTAAACTACTTCATCCATAATATTATACATAAACATTACGCCGCGACCTGAAGTTTTGAAGAGGTTTTCGATGGCGGTTGGGTCGGGAATTGATGAAACGTCGAAACCTTCGCCTTCATCTTCGATGGTGAAACGAGCTTCTTTAGGCGTTATGTCGGCAATGATGTGTATGTTTTTTGTGGCATCGAATTTATTTCCGTGCTTGACGGCATTAACGAATGCTTCATCTAAAGCAACGAAAAGGTTTGATCTTTCGGGATTTACTACGCCGAGTTTTTCAACCCGCTTTGTTAAATATTCCAAAATACAGTGCATTAGACTTAAAACGCTGGGGATTTCAAATTCGATTTTTTCGTGGCGGTTCACAATATCCTTGTTGCGGTCTATGTGTTTGGATTTATATTTGAGGATGGTTTCGACACAGGTTTTGACTTCTTCATCGGAAAATTTACCGTTATTAAAATTCGGAATGCAGATTTTGAATGCTTTGATATGGCTGCGGTGTTCTACTTCTTCTTCGATTTCTTCAGGAAAACATTCGGGAGCATCCTCAGCGATTTCTTCATCTTTGATAACAAGTTCGTCGCCGTCCAAATCCGTGATAATCACATCATATTTGTCCGCTTTCATCAATCTAATACCTTCATCACGATTATCGGTAATTGTAACGATATTTCCATTTTTACTAAATGATGCGTCGAGTGCCGTTCTCAAATCATCGTAATCATCAATGATTAAAAATTTCTTTTCCATTATTCGGTTTTCCCCAAAATGCCGTCGGTTTGAAGAGATAAAAAAGTCCTTTGCAAAAAGCCTTACGATAAAATAAAGTCTTTTGTTGCATCATAACTTAAACTTGCAGAGATATTCTAATAATGAAAGCGAAAAATTATGAAAAAAAGTCGGAAAATCGGCATTTTGCTCCAATTTCGGAATATTCACTCAAAGAAAAGCTCCTAATTCGCTCGATTGATTTTTTTCTCTATACATTTATGAATGTGTTGGGAAAAACAGTTCGCTTTGATACGACTCAGCAATCTCAATGCAGCCACAACGGTTGGAAATATGTGAAAATGTCCGGTGAAAAAAAATCTCTGCATATCGCCGCTTTCTGGCACGACCGTATTTTGCTGACGACATATTTCTGGCGTTTCCGAAATTACGCGGCGATGGTTTCGGAGAGTTTTGACGGCGAATATATCGCCCGCACATCGCAGAGATTCGGACACGCAATGGCGAGAGGTTCTTCGACACGCGGCGGAACGAAGGCTCTGCGAATAATGAAAAATCTTTTGGAAAAGGAAAAGTTTTCGCTGACTTTGACGATTGATGGTCCGAAAGGTCCGCGTCATAAGGTAAAATCGGGAGCGATTCTGCTGGCTAAAATCACGGGAGTTCCGATTATACCGGTCTTAATCGAGCCGAAAAATTTCTGGACAATCAATAGTTGGGACAAGATGCAGATTCCCAAACCATTTACCAAAGCAAAAATTTTTATTGGCGAACCCATTTTTGTTCCGAAAGATACCGACAAAACAGATTTGGAAAACAAACGCCGGGAAGTGCAAAAAGAACTTGATGAATTGGTAGAGCTCGGACATCAATGGCGGTCTGGTAAAAGTTAGTGTTTGCATAAAAAAATATCCTCGATCAACCCGATGATTAAAAATAAAAGCGGATACAGAGGTTTTCAATATCCACTTTTTCTTTATAAAATATATTTAGGTTAATATGACGTTAGGTTTTTAGGTCGTTAAATTAAAAGTAAACCTATTAGCCCATAAACTTCTAAACCTAACAACTTTGAGGAAAACATTATCGGAGCAGGACACGGACATTCACACGAACATAGCGAAAGACGCGACCCTAAAGCCTTGCGTAACTTAAAGATCGCTTTGGGTTTGACAGCCGTTTATATGTTTGCCGAAGCAATCGGCGGATGGCTGACAAATTCGCTTGCATTACTTGCCGATGCGGGACATATGCTGACGGATGTCGGGGCTTTGGCTTTGACGCTTGCGGCAATCTGGTTTGCATCGCGTCCGGCAACTCCGAACAAAACTTACGGTTATTATCGGCTGGAAATTCTCGCCGCGTTTGTCAACGGCATTGTGCTGGTTTTGCTGTCGGTGTGGGTGATTTATGAAGCCTACGAGCGTTGGAGCGATCCGCCCGAAATTTTCGGAGCAGGTTTGACGATTGTTGCCACAGGCGGACTGATTATAAATTTAATCGCCGCATATCTGCTTCACGGAAGCCACGAAAACGATTTAAATATGCGTGGTGCCTGGCTTCACGTAATGGGCGATGCACTCGGCTCTTTGGCAGCAATCGGTGCGGGAATTTTGATAATTGCGTTTAATTGGCTGTGGGCGGATGCAGTTGTAAGTGTGCTGATAAGTTTAATAATAATTTACGGAGCTTGGAATTTAATCCGTGAATCCGTCAATGTTTTACTGGAAGGAACGCCTTCGCATATCAATCTAACGGCTGTTGAAGAATCTATTTTGAAAATGGAAAATATCAGCGATGTTCACGATTTGCACGTTTGGACGATCACTTCGGGAATGGAAGCTCTGAGCGTTCATATTGTTCATCAGGAATCTATTCCGCCGAGCAATTTACTGCAAAATGTGCGTAAAAAACTACACGATGAATTCGGCATAGACCATCTGACGATTCAAATGGAAAAAGCTTCGGATGAAAACGGCAATCCGCATCCGTGTTTTTCAGGAGCAAATTGTTTTACTCCATTAGAAAAGTCGGAAATCAAAATTTCTTCCTAAATAATTAACAATATATAATTTATAATTCTCATCGTATGCCGAAAATAAATCTCAAATACGGAAACTCTGAAATTCCTTTTGAATTTGACGAAAATCAATTTGAAATTCTCGGAAATACCGAATCAAACAATCTGCTTTCCGATGTCGAGATCGGTAAAAAATTAGAAAATCCGATTGATTCAAAAACATTTGAGGAAATTATCCAACCAAATGAAACGGTTTTGATTGTCGTTCCCGATGCCACACGAAAAGTCGCTTGCGGACAGGTTGTAAATTTGCTGGTTCGCCGTTTGATCGCCAACGGCACAATGCCTTTTGAGATAAATATAATTTTTGCAACGGGCATTCACCGCAAAGTTACCGAAGCAGAACAACGCGAAATTCTAACGCCTTTTATTGCACAAAGAATCAAAACTTTTAACCATAACGCCCGCGATTTAGTGCAGTTTTTGCGGCTCGGCGAAACCTCTGATGGAATTCCAATCGAACTCAACCGCAAATTAAATGAATACGATCATACAATTATAATCGGCGGAATAAACTTTCATTACTTTGCAGGTTTTACGGGCGGACGAAAACTGATCTGTCCCGGACTCGGCTCTTCGAGAACGATTTCGGGAACTCACAAACTCGCTTTTGACTGTGAAACTTTCAACAGACGTGAAGGTGTCGGCGTTGGTAAATTAAAGTCAAATCCCGTTCACGAAGCGTTTATAAATGTGGTCGAGAAAATGCCGCCGACTTTTGCGATAAACACAATCGTTAATGACAAAGGCGAATTGCTTGATTTATTTTGCGGAGATTGGAAAACTTCGCACGAAAAGGCTTGCAAAATTTACGCTGAAAAACACACAATAAAAATTGATGAAAAACGTGATTTAGTTATTGTCAGCAGCGGAGGTTTTCCGCACGATTTAAATATGATTCAGGCACACAAAGCCTTGGAAATGGCTTCGCATTCCTGCAAAGACGGCGGCACGATTATCTTTTTAGCCGAATGTGAAAACGGTTTGGGACGCAATGATTTTCTCGATTGGTTTGCAGCAAAAGAGAGCAGGGAATTAGCTGAAAAACTATGCGAAAAGTATCAGGTCAACGGACAAACGGCTTGGTCGCTTCTAAAAAAAGCTGAGAAATTTAACATTAAAATTTTAACCGATTTGCCAAAAGAAATTTGCGAAAAAATGCGTCTGGATAAAGTTGATGATGTAGAAAAAGGTTTTGCGGAGATTAGTAAATCAAAAAAGGGTTACATTCTGCCATCTGGTGCGAAATTTAAAATAGAAAAAGGCGGATAAAAAAAATCCGCCTTCATAAATAATCTTCGTCAAAATTTAATTGTCTGCTTTCAACTTAAAAGTTCTGGCAATCGAATCTGTCTGATTTCTGATTGACATCAAACTGTCTTTTTCGCCTCTGAAACGCAGAATATAAATGGTTGTCGGCGAAGTTTTTAAGAAATAAAATCTGCCGCTGTATAGATTTCCCGAACTTAAATATCCGTAATTAAATACTTTGCCGGAATAATTTCCGCGAAAGTTTTCTTCCTTTCCGGCGACATAGCCGGGAACAAATTGTAAACCCGCTTCTTCTTTGCGGATTATATCCGAATAAAGCGAATCTTTTGGAATATCGAGTTTGCGGATTTCGAGATGTCCTTCTTTTCGATAATTATAAATATATTCAACATTCGGACTTATTGTCGAAGGTTTGACGGTCATTTTCCAAACATCTTCCGGCAGGGAAAACATATATTCGGTATTTGGATCATTGAATTCGCTCTGGGCAAATGCTGAAAAAGCGAATAACAATATAAAACTTACAGAAACCAAAAAGGAGAGTTTATTTTTTTTCATTTTTCTAATTCCTTTATTTTACGGGAGTTATCATATTTTTAAATAAATTCGGGCAAAATATATTTTTAGGATGCGTGTTAAACATCTATCAGTTGTCTAAATACCTTCTCAAACTGTGCTTTGATTTGCAACTTTCCCCCGCAAAATATCAACAAATTTTTTCGGCTATTTTCCAAATTCAAGCGTCTAACTAACAGAAAAGACGATTTAACGATAAATTTCAAAGAGTATAATTAAAAAAATCAGAGGTTTTAAAAAAATAATGAGATCAAAAGTTTCCGCGATTCATAAAATGTTAAGCGTCGTCGCATTTGTAGCGATGTTCAGTCCTGTTTTTAACATAAATGTAAGTGCTCAACAAATGATGATGAGCAACACTGCTAAAAATATTAAAAATGCGGGAAAATTATCCGAAGATCAAAGGATTCTGCACGTTCTGAACCGTTTGGGATTCGGTGCAAGACCGGGCGATGTTGAAAAAGTTAAAGCCATCGGTTTGCAAAAATATATCGAACAGCAATTGAATCCCGATTCAATAAATGATCCGGCACTTGCGGCGAAAATGAAAAATTTCGACGTAATGGATATGGAAACTTCCGAAGTTTTTGCAAAATATCCGAATCCGGGAGCGTTGATCAGACAACTTGAAGGAAATGGTAGAAAAAAACGTCAGAATGCTCAGAATAATCAGAATAATAATGACGATGCAATGATGAATGACGAAAAATCTCAACAGGAACAAAGTGATGCAAAGCGTGATCGTCGCCAAAAACTTACTGCACTTTATCAAAAATATGATTTGAAACCCGCCAATCAGATTTCGATTCAGGTAAATGCTTCGCGGATTGTGCGAGCCGTCTATTCGGAAAAACAATTGCAGGAAGAAATGGTTGATTTCTGGGCAAATCACTTTAACGTGTATGACCGGAAAGCTGCAACACGTTGGTATATACCGAGTTATGAACGCGATGTGCTTCGCAAAAACGCACTTGGAAACTTTAAAGATTTGGTTATCGGCACGGCAAAACATCCCGCGATGCTTTTTTATCTCGACAATTTCCAAAGCACTGCGGAAAATACAAACGCAAATCAGAATCAACAACAGAAGCAGCGTTTGGAAAGATTAATGAATAATCCCCGTGCGAAACAGAGATTTATTGATAATCTGAAACAACGCGGAATGACGGATGAGCAGATCAAACAGCGGTTTGA
>JALZKH010000016.1 GCA_030859345.1 Acidobacteriota bacterium
AGCTACAAGAAAAAGGACGTTAAAACGCCCTAAAACATTTTACGAATATGCGACCACGCCATAAATGACGTGGCTAAAACCGCGAAACGCGGAAAGCCTGTTGAAACAGGCTAAAAGCAAAATTGCGGAAGGTGAGTTACTAACTCACCTTCCGCGATATTTGAAAAAAGTGTAAATTATCTTTCATTATGAAACAAATGTTAGATATTTATTCAGATTACTTGCTGGCATCATTTTCTCAGACTTCGGCGACCGGATTATCGCGTTTGATGAATGGTGAGATCAGCCACGATCAAGTTACACGGTTTTTATCTTCGGAGATGAAAACATCAAAAGATTTGTGGCAACTGGTCAAGCCATATCAGCGAAAGATTCAGTCTGAAACAGGCGTTCTGATCATTGATGATTCGATTGAGGAAAAGCCATATACGGATGAGAATGACATCATTTGTTGGCATTGGGATCATTCCAAAGGTCGTAATGTGAAAGGTATCAATTTCATCAGTTCGATGTATCAGAACGGTGGTGTTTCATTGCCAGTAAACTTCCGTCTGGTTGAAAAGACTGAAAAGTATATTGACAAGAAAACAAGAAAAGAAAAGCGTCGGTCAGCGGTTAGTAAAAACGAGTTGGCACGGGAAATGATCAGCCAGGTTATCAAAAACAAGGTCGAGTTTCAGTTCATTTTATTTGATGTTTGGTTTGGTTCAAAGGAGAACCTGGTCTTTATCAAAACGGAAATGAAGCGGGATTTTATCTGTCCGTTAAAACGCAATCGGAAAGTAGCATTGAGTTTGGCGGACAAACGAAACGGTCATTGGCAAAAAGTCGAAACGCTCGAAATAGAAGAAGATACCGAATTGGAAATCTACTTGGAAGGAGTTGAATTTCCCGTTTTGCTGATCAAACAAGTCTTCACAAACGAAGATGGAAGTAACGGTATTTTGTATCTGATTACAAGTGATACAACCAAAACCAAGACCGAAATAAAAGCAATCTATCAAAGACGATGGAACGTTGAAGAGTATCATAAATCGTTGAAACAGAATGTGTCGTTGGCAAAGTCACCGACCCAAACAAAAACAACACAAACGAACCACTTTTTCGCCGCTTTGTGCGGCTATATCAAACTGGAAATGCTGAAAGTAGAAACAAAAACAAATCATTTTGCGTTGAAAACAAAATTATATATCAACGCCCTACAATCAGCCGCAGAAACCTTACGGGAAATGAATCCGATTCAATTCTCCGCGTAAGGTGAGTGAATAAGAAAATTTCCCGCAAAGTGGCAAAGGTAGCAAAGAAGAATTAAGAAATTTACAAACTTAGAAAATAATAATTGACCGTCAACTGTTTACAATTTACAAATAATATTGAATTATTAACACTCAAAATATAAATATGGAACAAGAAGTAACAAAAAATAAATCTCTTGAACGGGAAGCAGTTCTGGAAAATGCTGAATCTGAATCTAAAACGACTCCATTTGAAGAGCTGGATGATGAAATAAAACTCGCTCTACACTTAGCATCAGAGAAAAAAGCGGTTGATTTGGTTGTGCTTGATTTGCGTAAAATCACGAGTTTTACAGAGTTTTTCGTGATCACAAGCGGCACGAATCAACGCCAGGTGCAGGCAATCGCCGACGAGATTTCCGAACAACTCAAGAAACAAATGAAATTTAAAGCAATTCGCATCGAAGGTTACACAACTGCCGATTGGGTTTTGCTTGATTACGGTGATTTTATCGTGCATATCTTTAATCAAAAATCCCGTGAATTTTATGATCTGGAAAGATTGTGGCGTGATGCGAAACGGGTTAAACTTCCTGAGGAAATTTAGAGGTGTGAAATGAAAGAATTTCCTTGGGAAGATGCCTTACTTGAAAGAAAAACTGAAAATGACCTCAGAGATTTATTAAAGACAATGGTTGCTTTTGCCAATTCTGTTCGTCCCGAACATAGTGCAACTATTTTAATTGGAGAACGAGATGACGGCACAGTTCGGGGCGTAAACAATCCCGATGCAATACAAAAGAAAGTTCGCAAAGAAGCAGACAAAATTTACCCTGCAATTATTTGGCGTTCTCAAATATATGAAAAAGATGCAAAGTTTTGTGTTCGTGTTGAAATTGAGTATAGCCATAATACCCCACATTTTGGCGGAATATCTTGGGTTAGAAAAGGTTCAGAAACAATAAAAGCAAGCGAAGAAGTTTTTCAAACATTAATTGATTTACGTTCAAGCAAAGTTCGAGAATTATCTAAGTGGATTGGAAAAGAAATAACCATTTACGGTGATGATTCTGATGTTCCTACTCGTAAAGATTCATTTCTTCCAAGACTTTACAGTCATCGTTGGGAAGAGGAAACAAAAGGTAAAATAATATTAGTTAATCAATTTTGGTTAACAATTTTAGTAGATAAAGAAAATACTTTTGAAAAAACTCAAGATATTATGAAATCTGAATCATTAGATAAAATAACGATAAGTTACGATGACGAAAATAATCGTTTGAAAATAATTGTTGTATATTAGACTCATGAAGCTCCATTTTATTTGGGTTGGAAAAACTAAAAACAAATATTACGAAGCGTTGCAGGAAGATTATCTGCAACGCCTTTCGCATTTTGTAAAGTATTCAATTACAGAGATCAAAGACAAAGCACCGCACGAATCGTTGGAAATTGAAGGCAACCGAATCCTAGAAAAAGTGAATCAAAGTAGCTTCGTCTGTATTTTAGACGTGAAGGGACGCTCGATCGGTTCGCGGAAACTTGCTAAAGAAGTAGAGAAATGGCAGGTTCGCGGGCTTAAAGAAATCACCTTCATAATCGGCGGCTTTGAAGGATTGTCTTCTGAGGTTGTCAAAAGGGCAGACTTTAGTCTATCCTTGTCGTTTCTTACTTTTACGCACGAGATGGCTCGCGTGATTTTAATCGAACAGCTTTACCGTGCATATTCTATAATCAAGGGGTATCCATATCAAAAATGAGTAAATTAAACTTAGAAGAAATTAAAGACAAATTAATAACAGAGAAAGAAAGTCTTCTGCGAAAACTCAGCAACAAGAATCTTTCGATTGACGATTCCGAAATGCCCGATCCGGTTGATCTGGCAGTAACGAATTATTCAAAAAACGTAATGCTTTCCGTTTCGGAAAACGAATCGCGTCAACTAATGTTGATTAATGATGCGTTGGAGAGAATCGAAGACGGCGAATACGGTTTATGTCAAAACTGTGAAGAGGAAATAGTTGAAAAACGCCTCAATGCCGTCCCCTGGGCAAAATATTGCTTAGCTTGTCAGGAACTCGACGAAAGAGGATTGCTTGATGAAGAATAAGATTTAAGTAAAAAGTAAAAAGGCAAAGGGTAAAAATTTTCTTTTTGATAAATAATTATCTCTTTAAATATCTTTCTCTTTTACTTTTTACTTTTACCTTTTTACTTAACCTGATGTTTCAGAAACTTTACGACTCCCTTTTAACTCTCGCTTATCCTCAATCCTGTAATATCTGCGAAAAAAGTGTTGAAAAATCCAGCGACGGCGTAGTTTGCCGTCCTTGTTGGAAAGCAACTCAAATTTTTCGGGGTGCCGAAACACTTTGCAGTAAATGCGGCAGATTTTTAAGCGATAAACCGTCTGATTTCAAAACCTTTTGTCATCAATGCGACGAACATTTTTACGATTCGGCTCGTGCTGTCGGAAAATATGAAAAAGGTCTTGCCGCTTCTATTCTTCACTTGAAACGTGAACCTGTCGTTGCCAGATATCTGCAAAAACTTTTTGTCGAAGCATTTCAAAAGACAGACTTTCAAGATGCAACAAAGATAATTCCCGTTCCGCTTTCAAAACGCAGATTTCTCGAACGCGGACACAATCAAGCCGCAATTTTATCAAATATTTTAGCAAAAGAAACGGGAATTATTTCAGATGAACAAAGCCTTATCCGCACAAAACACACTCCCGTTCATCGTGCCGGAATGGATAAAAAAGGCAGAGAAATGAGTGTTGAAAAAGCCTTTGAAGTCCGACGTGAAAAACTTATCAAAAGCGAAATAATTCTGCTGGTTGATGACGTTTTCACATCGGGAGCAACCGTTTCGATGTGTGCCAGAGAATTAAAGAAAAAAGGTGCGGATAAAGTCTATATTTTCACAATTGCCCGCACATTCTAACCGTATCTGATACACAGAAAAATCAGCAAAATTTAGTGGCATTAAAATAAAATTTTATAAAACAGTAAAAACTTTTTGATTTTTTGCCGTAATCTGCTATATTTTGCCGTAATCATTTCTTAAAAAAAATTCAAAATTCGACAGAGGGAAATAATTTTATGGCAACTGCTGAAAATGCTTCAAGCAAATACGATAAGAGTTTTTTCGGACATCCGGCAGGATTGTCCACTTTGTTTTTCACCGAAATGTGGGAACGCTTCAGCTATTACGGAATGCGAGCCCTTCTCGTGCTTTATATGGTCGCCGCTGTTTCGGAAGGCGGATTAGGATTTGAAACTGCCGATGCAACGGCAATTTACGGACTATACACGGCTTCGGTTTATTTTCTGCCGCTGATCGGCGGTTGGTTTGCCGATAGATTTATCGGTGCGAAAAGGGCAACATTGATCGGCGGTGTGATTATTGCCGCAGGTCACTTTGCTTTGGCTGTTCCGACTTTGACGTTCTTTTATTTGGGACTGGTTTTAGTTGCCATCGGAACTGGATTTTTGAAATCAAACATTAGTGCAATGGTCGGCGATCTTTATGATAAGGACGATGAACGACGCGACGGCGGATTTACCATTTTTTATATGGGAATCAATCTCGGTGCATTTGCCGCACCTCTTATCACCGGGGCTTTAGCCGCATATAACTGGCATTGGGGATTTGCCGCCGCCGGTGTCGGAATGGTTGCGGGCTTGATTCAATATGTTATCGGTGGAAAAAAACTAGAAGGTGTCGGCGAACCGCCTGTCAAAACCGAACTCGATGCTTCTGCAATCACGCCGCTTTATTTGGCTCAAGTTGGTGGAGTCATTGTCGCATCACTTGCTCTGCTTGCTTTTCTTTATTCTTCTTACGGATTTGATTTTGCCATTAAATCCTCACTTGTTCCGATTCTTGTTATTGGCGGACTAATCGTTGTAATTTTCACGGGAATGCAGGATAAGCTCTCTGTTAATGACTGGAAACGACTCGGAATTATCATCATTCTATTCCTTTTTGCCGCACTCTTCTGGGCGGGATTTGAGCAAGCGGGATCGAGTTTTAACCTGTTTGCCGAACAATTGACCGAAAGAACAGTCGGCACATTTGAAGTTCCCGCCGCTTGGTTTCAGTCAATCAATGCAATTATGATCGTGATGCTTGCTCCGCTTTTCTCGATTATGTGGGTTAAATGGGGCAAAAAACAGCCGAATGATGTTTTCAAATTCGGACTCGGACTTTTCTTTCTCGCACTCGGTTTTGTCGTGATGGCTTATGCTTCCGGCTTAACCGGTGCAGGCAAAGTCAGCCCGATGTGGCTCGTTTTGGTTTATCTTCTGCACACAATCGGCGAACTTTTCTTAAGTCCCGTTGGTTTGAGTTCGATGACAAAACTCGCTCCGGGCAAAATGGTCGGTTTAATGCTCGGCGTATGGTTTCTGGCAGCTTCATTCGGAAGTTTCGCCGCCGGACAAATTGCCGGTGAATTTGAAGCCAAACAGGAAACTTTGGTTAATCTGTTCTGGAATCTCAGTCTAGTGATCTTCGGCGGTGCAGCGGTGGCAATCGTGCTTTCGTTTATTGTCGGAGGATTCTTAAAATCCCGACAGAAAACTGTGGAAGTTCCAGTCGAACCGGCTTAAATTAAATTAAGCGTAAACTATAAAGACCATAGAAAATTCTATGGTCTTTTTTTTGAAATTTCGGCATTCCAAGTAAATTATATCAGTATTAATTTACAGCGTAATCGGCATTAAAATTTATCTTCTCACTCGTTGAAATTTCTTCTCCTTGTTTCTGAATTGAATGCACCCGCCACTCTTCCAAAGTTTCTGGAAAATCCGAACGAAAATGTCCACCGCGTGATTCTTCCCTCCAAAGTGCCGCCTTCGTAACCATTATTGCCAGAGTCACAAAATTTCTTGAAGCCTTTGATAAATTGGCTTTCGCAATTTGCTCAAACTCGCCCAAAGCCCTCTGCATAGATTCCGCATCACGCACAATTCCAACCCGTTCCCACATCACACGCTTCACACGCTTGCTTACAGCCGTTGCAATCCGTTCCGATTTTGGATTTTGGATTTTGGATTTTGGACTTTCTTCTCTCCATTCTCCGCTCTCCACTCTCCACTCCTGATTGTCTTCGGTCGCCGCTTTCCCTGCTCTCGCACCAAAAACCAAACCTTCGAGCAAAGAATTTGACGCTAAACGGTTTGCTCCGTGAACTCCTGTGCAGGTAACTTCTCCGGCGGCATATAATCCTTGAATTGTTGTTCTGCCCCATAGATCGGTGCGAATTCCGCCCATTGTATAATGCGAAGCAGGCGAAACGGGAAGTAAATCTTTGGAAATATCCAAACCGAAATGTTTGCAGGTGTCATAAATTTTCGGAAAACGATGTTTTAAAAACTCCTCGCTTTTGTCGGTTATGTCTAAATAAACCGTCCGTGTTCCGGTTTTTCGCATTTCGGAAACTATCGAACGCGAAACAATATCCCGCGGGGCAAGTTCCAAACGCTCATCATAATCCGGCATAAAGCGTTTGCCATGAGCATTTCTAAGAATCGCACCTTCGCCACGCATCGCTTCGGACAATAAAAATCGCGGTGCATTTTCAAAATTCAAAGCTGTCGGATGAAACTGCACGAATTCCATATCGGCAATTTCCGCACCCGCAAAATATGACATCGCCATACCATCGCCCGTCGCCACAGGCGGATTCGTCGAATGCTGATAAAGCTGCCCCACACCGCCCGTGCATAAAATCACGGCTTTTGCAAAAATATCCCGCGGAGCTTTTAGGATCGGATCAAGATATTTTACACCAACACATCTTCCATCTTCAACAATTAAACTTTCCGTATGCGAAAACGGCAGAAGATTTATCAATTTTTCTTGCCTCGCACGAGCGACCAATGCACGAACAATTTCCTTTCCCGTCGAATCCCCGTGAGCGTGCAGAATCCTCCGTCGTGAATGTGCCGCTTCTCTCGTAAAAACAAGGTTTCCGCCTTCACGATCAAATTCTGTTCCCCATTCGATCAGTTGTTTTATATATTTCGTGCCTTCCGTTACAAGAATTTCAACCGCCTTTTCATCGCACAAACCCGCTCCCGCAATCAACGTATCGCCTTCGTGAAGTTCGGCATTGTCATCATCCGACAAAACAACCGCCACACCGCCCTGAGCATATTCCGTGTTCGATTCGCTCGTTTTCGATTTCGTCAAAACTGAAACTTTCGCACCATTTTTCGCTAACTCAATCGAAGCACGAAGTCCCGCAATTCCGCTACCGATAACTATAAAATCAGTTTCTAAAGCCATATTTGGAATTGTGGACTTTGGTTAAAGAAAATTCAAATCTAAAGTGTTTGTATTAGGCTGACGATGCAAAATCATTTTATAATTTATCGAACTGTGAGCCGAAGATATTTTTCAAAATGAATAAAGCAATATCTCAAAATACAAAATTGAACTTACGCGAAGCCGAGCGATACCTGCCCGATGCAAGTAAATCGGCACACTTGAGATTTGCCGAAAGACAATATCGTTCACGAATTCGCTTCACGCTTTTAAAATATTTTTATACACAGAATCACTGCCGTATGGCTCGTCTGCATCTTCTTGCAACTTGTGCTGTTACGCTCGGAAGGTTTGCCGGATTTTCCAGAACTTTTGATGAAATGGGTGAACATTTTTTGTCTGTAAATTATAACAACCAAACACGGACACTCGAATGGCAACAATTTGTCGAAGCCTGCGATGAAAATTTGCCGATAGAAATCCGCGATGAATTGTGGCTTGCGGCTCACTTCAAAGATTCGAATCAAGTATTGGCAGACGAGAGGCTTGTATATATTTTATTTGCCGACTTATTCGTCGCATTTGAATATTGCTGAAACGGTCTGGCGAAAGTTGAAATATGAATGGCTGGCGGCAACCGAGATGACGTTTGGTTTAGTGGTAATCTCGCTAAAAATAAAATTCCAAAACTTGTCACACGCATTTTTGATGAACGCCGAATTTCAATAGATGAAAGATACCAGCTTTGGAAACCTACAAATTTAGTCAATGGCAAATATGTCGGTTTATCAACCGGTTCAGATTTTTTTTCAGAAAAATATATTCGGGGTTTTATATTTCGAGCATTATAAACGTGGATTTTGGGCTTCTGAATTAACCTCTTCAACTTTTGATAGATAATTTGAGATAAAATTAGTAATCGTAAATCAGCTTTACCTTTAGAAAAATTATTAGTCAAACACATTTTGTAATACCTATACTAAAAAAATGAATTGTGCAATCTTTTGATAACTTCATTGACTTTTTCTTCCTTGATAACAAAGGTCAAATTTACACTTGAAGCTCCGTGAGAAATAAGTGAGATATTTATGTCATCAATGGTTGAAAATAATTTTGATGCGAGTCCCGAAGATGCTCGCAAGCCTTCGCCGACGATGCAGATGACGGCGTGTCCGTGTTCGATCTCGACATCGCCGAGGCGTTCGAGTTCGGTAATTATTTTATCGAGCGAATCGGTGTTGTCGAGCGTTAGTGCGACGGAAACTTCGGAGGTTGAGATAACGTCAATTACCGTGCGAAAGCGTTCAAAGACCTGAAAAAGGGCTGACATAAAACCGTAAGAACCAAGCATACGGGCGGATGAAATTCTAAGAATCGTGATGCCTGTTTTGTGGGCGATGGATTTTATTTTATTGGATGAGATTTCGCTTTCCGCCAACACCATTGTTCCCTTTTCATTTGGCTGATGTGAATTGCAAACTCTGACCGGAATTGCGTAATCAACAGCGGGTTGGATCGTTTTCGGATGCAGGACTTTTGCACCGAAATATGAAAGTTCCGCCGCTTCATTATACGACAAAACATCTATTGTTCGTGCGTCTGAACAGATTCGCGGATCACAAGTCAGCACGCCCGTTACGTCCGTCCAAATCTGGATTTCTCTCGCCCGCAAAGCCGCCCCGATAAGTGCCGCCGAATAATCCGAACCGCCGCGTCCGAGAGTTGTCGTTTCGCCGCTTCGGTTTGCTGCAATAAAACCGCCCATTATCGGGATTTCACCCGCTTCGAGCAATCCGTTTAATTCGAGTTGAATAAATTTTTCCGTCTCATCCCAGATCGGTTTTGCCGAACCGTATTCATCATCGGTTACAATCACGCGACGCGAATCAACTTGTCGTGCGTTCAAACCTTTCGCTTTGCAAACTTCCGCCAATAAACGTGAAGAAAGCTGTTCGCCATAAGAAACAATCGCATCTTTGAGCATTTGAAATGGTAAACTTCGGCGTTCGGCACGCAGAAGCAAATCCGATAATTCTTCTTTTGCTAAAGTTAATTCGGTGAAAAATGATTTCTTCTGTGATTCGTTGAGTAATTCTTCCGCAATAGCTTCGTGTCGCTTAAAGTGTTCTTTTAAAGTCGCAAAGGCTTCGCTTAAATCTCCGCGTTTGGCAATTTCAAAAGCATTCAGTAGTGCATCCGTAACTTTTGCCATCGCCGAAGTTATCACCACAGGCGAATTTTCCCTTTCGCCCGAAACGATTTTTGCGACACGCTCGAAAGCCTCCGCATCTTTGACGGAAGTTCCGCCGAATTTCATTACTGTCGGTTTTATTTCGCTCACTTGGTTAAATTGATAAATTAAATCAAAACTCCAAATGAAGCAAAAGGAAGAAAAAGAATTTGCCCGCGAAATCCACGAAAAGATAAGAAATAAAGTCCTAAAAAGTAAATTAAAATTCGTTATTTTCGGACTACCCCGCAGCAAGCTGACGGGGCATTCGCCCGAAAATTAGTCGGTCAAAGCACCGACTACCACGAATTTTCTAAGAACAAAGAACTGTCGCCCTT
>JALZKH010000026.1 GCA_030859345.1 Acidobacteriota bacterium
AAAATCGAATCTTCAGGAAAGTCTTGAGCCATACGGTTGGAGTCTTTCTAAATATGAAAAACGGCAACAAAGCACTTCAACTTTCATTATTGAATGAAGTCATTTAAAGTCGCACACAGGGTAATAATAGTCTTGTTAAAACAGATTTGCCAAATTATTAGTGAATAAAAAATTATTCACAAAATAATTCGGCAAACTTTTAATCTCAATTTTTACTTTTTACTTTCCGCAGTTTCCATCGGATAACCTGCATTTTTCCAGGCGGCAGTTCCGCCAACTAAAGCATAAGCATTTTCATAACCTTTATCCATCAGCATTTGTACCACACGGGCACTTGTATTTTCGGACGGTCAGGAACAATATGCAATAATCTTTTTATCCTTCGGGATGCCTTTGTAGTATTTTTCAAACTCACCTGCCGGAACGCTGATCGCTCCTTTGATATGTTCTGTTTTAAATTGAAGTGCAGCACGGGTGTCAATAATTACCGCTTCATCCTTATCATAAGCATCTTTTGCATCTTTCAAAGAAATTCTCGGTGCTTCGTCGTCGCTGTGATCGTGTCCGTCGCCGATGTCTGCCTTGCTTTCTGCTTTTGTTGTTTCCGCAGCTTCCAGATTTTTTGAACTGTCTGCGGTTTTCTCATTTTTAGTTTGTGTTGATGAAGACGAAGCACTCTGACAAGCCAAGCCAAACACCAGAGCCGAAATCATCAACAAAGATATAATATAACGCATTCTAAAACCTCCAAATTCATTTAACATTTATCATTCAACATTAATCATTTAAGAAAAATATCAATGCTGAGAAATGACATTCTCTTAATGATAAATGATAAATGACAAATATTAAATGTTCATCTGACATCTTTTGAGCCATTGCCAATTTCCGTCGGGTATTTTCCGTTCCAACACGCCACGCAAACCGAATCCGTGTCCATTCCCGTCGCTTCGAGCATTCCTTCCATTGAGAGATAGCCGAGCGAATCGGCTTCTATATATTTGCGAACTTCTTCCACAGACATTTGTGCCGCGATGAGTTCGGCTTTGCGTGGCGTATTTACGCCGTAATAACAAGGCGAAATTGTCGGCGGACACGAAATTCTGATGTGAACTTCTTTTGCTCCGGCTTCCCGCACAAGTGCGACGACCTTTTTTGATGTCGTCCCGCGAACTATTGAATCATCAATTAAAACAACGCGGTTTCCTTCAATTAAATCCTTGATCGGATTAAGTTTCAGTCGCACGCCGAATGAACGTATTGTTTGTGTCGGTTCAATAAAAGTTCTGCCGATATAATGATTGCGGATAATTCCCTGCCGAAAAGGTATCCCCGATTCCGCCGAATATCCGATTGCCGCCGCCACGCCCGAATCCGGCACGGGAACAACAATATCAGCTTCGACGGGATGTTCGCGGGCGAGCTGTCTGCCCATCAAATGACGCGATTGATTGACCGAACGCCCGAAAATTATCGAATCGGGACGCGAAAAATACACGTGTTCAAATGTGCAGACAGATTTCGGCTTATCGTCAAAAGGACGCGACGAATGCAAGCCTTTTTTATCAATCACGAGCATTTCGCCCGCTTCGATCTCCCGCACATACTCGGCATCAATCAGATCAAACGCACAAGTTTCCGAGCCAACCGCCCACGCATCCTTTAATTTTCCAAGCACAAGCGGGCGAAATCCACGCGGGTCGCGGACGGCAATAAGTGCTTCCGGCGTTAAAAATAAAAGCGAAAATGCTCCTTCCGTTTCCTTTAAAACCTTCGCAATTGCTTCGATCACATTGTCGGCTTGCGTCCGTGCAATCGAATGCAAAATTGTTTCCGTATCCGAAGTCGAATTAAAAATTGCTCCCTGTGCTTCGAGTTCTTTGCGTTTCTGATTGGCAAACGGCAGATTTCCATTATGACAAACCGCAATTTTCCCGTGCTGACAAGTTACCGAAAATGGTTGAGCCTCACGCACCGATTTTCTTCCCGCCGTCGAATATCGCGTATGCCCGATGGCAGAATGCCCTGGCAGTTTCTCAAGCGTTCTCGCATCGAATCTATCCGCAACAAGTCCGAGTTTGCGAATCTGATGTAGATTATCGCTCTCCGCCGAAACAATTCCGCACGCTTCCTGCCCGCGATGCTGCAAAGCAAAAAGCCCAAGCTGCGTCAAAGTCGAAGCCTCGTGATGTCCGAAAACTCCGAAAACTCCGCATTCATCTTTAAATTTATCTAAGAGAAAATCCATTTTAGATATAAATTATTTGATTCTTCATTTCATCCGCTGTGAAATCGTTCAAAATACTCAAAAGCCGTGCGGAAATTTCCTGCGGCAGACGTTGAACGGAGATTATTATTCCATAGTGCATTTTGTTATCGGCAAAGTATTCTTTTGCCAATTCCTCAAAATCAGCTCGATTATGAGTAACAATCGCACATTTTCGGCTAACGGCATATTCAAGTTGTTGTAGATCGCTTTTTCCTTTGCGTCCCATCTCATTGGTTGAAACGGCGTAGAATTCCCGTGAACAAATTATTTCTGCTATTAATATGTCAACATCTTCGTCCAGATAAAGTTTGATAAAAAATTCGTTCACAAATTTCTTCCCGAAGAATGAATCAATTCTTCGGGAATGCGGTTTCGCTCAATATATTCGTCAATTTCCGCTTGATTGTCGTAATAATAACTCATTGCTTCAAAAATTTGTGCAAGAGTTAAATGCGGCAAGCCCCGAACAATATCTTCGGGTGTATAACCCAAACGCCACTTTTCGACAATCGCCCGAACTGACGTTCTTGTTCCCCGAATAATCGGTTCGCCGCCTAAAATTTTTTCATCGCTTGAAATATAACGATATACTATAACTGTATTCATATTTTAATTTTAACAGAAATTAATTTATTGAGAACAAATCGTAGCAAGTTTTTGGAAAAAAATTTTATTCAGCTGGCAAAACCATTCCGCGACATTCGCCGAAACCGATTCGTCGGAAACCTTCTTTTTCGCAAAAACCTTTCATAATTATTTCGTCGTAATCTTCAAGAAATTTGCGGATTTCGCCGTTTGGCAATTCGACGGGTTCGCTCCCGCGTTTTGTGATTTCGAGCAAACAACCTCGTGCCGAATCTTCTTGCCCCGAAACCGTTCCCGTCGCCATCAGATCGCCGACTTGCAAGTTGCAACCGTTGGAAGCGTGATGCGTCAGCATTTGTCCGATTGTCCAGTATAAATCTTTTAAATTTGAGCGAGAAAGCAGATGCGGTTCGTCGCCGTCATCACGCATTTTTTTCGTTTGAATATAAACTTCGAGTTTCATATCAATCCCGCCCGATTTTTTATTTTCTTCATCCGATAAATACTCAAGCGGTTCGGGATCGCCTGCATCACGTTCAAAAGCGGGAACTCGAAACGGTGCGAGTGCTTCCATTGTAATGACAAACGGCGAAACGGTTGTCGCAAAACTTTTGCCGAGAAATGGTCCAAGCGGTTGATATTCCCAGCCTTGTATGTCGCGTGCCGACCAATCATTGACAAGGCACAGACCAAAAATATGTTCTTCCGCATCTTTTATATCAATCGTGTCGCCCAATTCATTTCCTTTGCCGACAAAAAATCCGACTTCCATTTCATAATCTAAAGCCTTCGATGGAATATAAATCGGCGGCTTTTCCGCATCGCTTCGATTCTGACCTTTCGGACGCTTAAAATCTGTATCTGAAAGAACAATTGATGAAGCACGACCGTGATAACCAATTGGAATATATTTATAATTTTCTAACAATGGATTATCAGGACGGAAAAGTTTGCCAACATTCGTTGCGTGATAAATCGAGCAGTAAAAATCTGTGTAATCGCCTATTTGGAATGGGTGAAAGATGTGAGTTTCAGATAGTTCATGTAAGTATGATTCAACTGCAAGTCTCAGTTTTCCATCAGCATCTTCTCGTAAAGCTTTGGAAAGAAGTTTTCTTAATTTTGGATAATCTTCAGCCAATGTATCTAATAAAAATAGAATATCATTAAAATATATTCCAATCATATCATTAAGTTTATCTCCAAAGTTATCTCTGACTTCATCAACAAACATACCAACATTTACAACTTTGTCGCCAATTATTACGCCAACATAAAAGTCTTCAAGAAAATCAGGGTCTTCTTGATTTGAACAAATACAGAAAGGTAAATTCTGAATCGGAAAATCCGTGTTTGGATCGTTGGCTGATTCTATCCAGCTTTTAAGGTTTTGGTCGTGTGTTTCGTTAATTTTGTATGTCATAAATTTAATAAAATGATAATGGATAATGAGAAATTAATAAACGAATTTGCATTATAGAAGCCCGATCTTTTGTAAATCCTGAATTGGTTCGTCAAATGAGCAGGAACCGAATGAATTGATATTTGATTTACGCAAAATTTTAAGATCTGCATTGCTCAAAAAATGCTCTTTTTGCCAATATGCTCCGTTATCGTCAAATTCAAAAACTTCCTCAAATTTTTCTTCTAAAATTTGTTCCAAAACTTCGGGTTTATAACCTTTGTGTGCAAAACCCGTGGCGAGAAAAAGATTCAAAAACCCGTGCATTTTGCCTTTCGGAGCATTTGGCTCATAAGTCAGAGGACTGAAACAACGTATCGGATGATGCAATCCCGCCGTGGCTTTGAATGGAATATTTGCTGCCAGACAAGTTCTCATAAAGCGAATTATTTCAAAGGTTTTTGGAAACAAATCCGGCGTAATTCCGCCCGTGCGGATTTTTCCGCGTTGCTTATTAATCGCCAGAGTCGAAATCGTTTCGCCTAAACTTCTATCAATCGGAACTTCAAAATAATTCGTGAAGTTTTCGGGAACTGCTTCGACAATTTTCTCAATTTCTTCAGGCGTTGCTGCTTTGATTTCAAGCGTATCACAAACCGCACCGGGAGTATTTTTAATATTAAATTCTTCAATTAAACGAATCGTTTCGTGGATATTACCGCTCGCCAAAACGCTTAATTTCCAAGCACCGTTTACATCACGCGAGAAAATATCTTTGGCACTTTTCGTAAACTCATCAAGCCGCCCGACAGGACAAATAAAACGCCCCAACATCCAGCTGTAATTACTGTTTTTATAGGTCGCGTAATTGATAACTGCTTCCGGCATTGAAAGTTTTGAAGGCGGAAAAAGTCCCGCATAATCAATAATTTCGGAAAGCAGAATTTTGGTGGATTCTTTTATTTTTTCACTCATCATTTCTAATTGATATTAAATCAAATCGCGTGCTTCTTTCGGGAAATTCTATATTTTCATAAATTTCACTTAAATCTAAATCACAATCGAGCGAAGCGATATGAAATGTATCGTCTATGTCATTAAACTCGTGTTGTAACCAAGAATTATCCGATTGCTTAATAAATTGGGTTACGTGGGGACGATGTTGAGCGATTAAAATATACTCGAAAAAACTTTCGACAGATTTGTAATATGTAAATTTATCAACTTGGTCAAAATCAGAAGTCGAATCGGAAAGGATTTCAACTAACAGTTGCGGATTTACAAGCAATTCCTGTTTTCCCAAAGTTTCGATTTCTATTTCTCCGCACAATGCAGATATATCGGGGTAACGATATGGCGGATACGCAGGAACTTTGACACGCATATCGGATGGAAATATTCGACAATTTCTTTCGCGTAATCTTGTTCGTAAATTAAATATCAGATTAGTTTGAATTTCATTATGATTCACGCTTGCTCCAGCCAAAGTGAAAACGTAGCCATCCCAAAACTCCAGTTTTTCCTCGCTTTCGTGGTCGAGTTCGAGATATGCTTCAAGCGTATATTTTGTTTCGCCTTTCGGTAACATATTTATACTTTAAAGTTTTTCTCCAAACCTTGCCAACATTCATAATAATTATCCTGCAAAGCATCCGTTTCCATCGCAAATTTCGTCGGGCGTATGATGTAACGCGATTCGAACATAAACGCTAAAGTGTCGGATAATTTCTGCGGTTCGAGTGTAACATTCGTCGCTTTTTCAAAACCTTCGCGGTCGGGTCCGTGAGCCGACATTTGATTATGAAGTGAGCCGCCGCCCTGCACAAAACCTTCTTCTTTTGCATCGTATTGCCCAAAAATCAAACCCATATATTCCGACATAATATTGCGATGATACCAAGGCGGACGGAATGTATCTTCCATCACAAGCCAGCGTTCGGGGAAAATTACAAAATCGCAATTCGCCGTGCCGTGTTCCGATGATGGCGATGTTAAAACCGTAAATATCGAAGGATCGGGATGATCGAATGAAATACTTCCAATCGTATTAAATCTTCGCAGATCATATTTATATGGAGCATAATTTCCGTGCCAACCGACGACATCGAGCAGTGAATGATCGGTTTCCGAAATCCACAAATTTCCGCCGAATTTTGCGACAATCTCCATTTCGCTGTCAACATCTTCAAACCACGCGACAGGCGTTTCAAAATCTCTCGGATTCGCCAAACCGTTTGCACCAATCGGTCCAAGATCGGGAAGTCGAAACTGTTGCCCGTAATTTTCGCAAATATATCCGCGTGCTTCGCCATCGGGCAGTTCAACACGGAATTTCAAACCTCTCGGCAAAACGGCAATTTCGCCCGAACCGATTTCGATAATTCCCAATTCGGTTAAAAAACGAACACGATTTTTCTCCGCCACGACGAGCATTTCGCCGTCAGCATTGTAGAAAAATTTATTGGTCATATCTTTATTGCAGGCGAAAATATGAACGCCGATTCCAACTTGCGAATAAAGATCGCCATTTCCCGCAATCGAAATTAAACCGTCAACAAAATCCGTTTCCGCTTCGGGCATTTCCAAAGCGTTCCAACGAAGTTGATTTGGTGTCGTAACAACTTCATCAAACGGCGAACTTCTAAGCAGATTATTTTCAACTTGCCGAAACGGTTTATGCAAAACACTCGGACGAATCCGATATGTCCAAGTCCGTTTATTCTCACTACGAGGAGCAGTAAAAGCCGTTCCCGAAAACTGTTCGGCATAAAGTCCAAGCGGTGCTTTCTGCGGCGAATTTCTACCAATCGGCAACGCACCTTCAACCGCTTCCGTCGCAAATTCATTGCCGAAACCTGTTTGGTATTTTAATTTTTTCTCATTTGTCGTCGCCATTATAATCTATCTGCTTTGTTTGGTTCTTTGAATGGTAGCTATAATTTCCCTAGTTTCATTTTGAAGAAGTTTGTTTTTGGTATTTGTTAGAGTTGAAATATTTAATAAATCGTAGCTTGTTTGATAATTAGTAAAGAAATAAATTTCAGAGTAATTAAAATTTCTTATTGTTTTTTCTCCGTATGCGGTTGATGAGTTTTGATGGAACGAATTAAATTTCGTGTATCCTTTTTTTCTTAGTATATCTTTCAATTGATTACCTGTTAATAGATCACCTGAGTATTCAGACATTCTGGAAATAGAAATGAAATTTCCACTTTGTTTACAAATTTCATTTCTGGGAACAAACAAGAGAATTTCATCATCATTATCACTTTTAGATTCAAGTAAAGGGCAGTTTTTCCAAGTTAATGGATAAGCAATTGCAAAATTATAAATCTCATTTTTGTAAATCGTAACTTCTCTTTCAGGCAAAGCCTCAAAAGTTTTGAGCAGTTCATCAAAAACGGGAATATATTTAGCCAAACCGAAACCTCTTGGAAAACTACTACTGATTAAGAAATCCCTGTCCTTAGTCGAGAAAAAGGCGTAGATGTAGGAATATCTTGGTTCATATTTGCCTTCGGTTTCCTTTCTACGAATTGATAGTCCATTTATCTCTAAAGTAGTATTTGATACTACTCTGTCTTTATAACTATCGGATAAATGATCGTCTTTTTGTCTGCATTGACCCCAATTATCAAATGATGTTCCTTTTGGTTTACTACAAATAAAAACTACGGAAGCTTGAAGAACATCACGATCTCGAACTCTCGGTGAACCAAAACTTACTTGCCAAATTTTTCCTCTCGCTTCTTCATTATCAACTGTCCAATCAGAAGGAAATTTAACTGCAAATCCAGCCATTGAAGAACTGTATTTATTCCAATTTGTTGTTTGTGGAAAAACGGTAAAACTAAAAGTTAAAAGAAAGATTATGGATAGAAATAATTTTGGTTTATTCATTTTATATTTCCTTATGTTTTTGATTTTACCGTTTGAACGAATCAATTTACATTTTTTTGCTTATAAATTCCCACGTTTTCGTTGCTCTTCTTCAATCGAAACGAACAGAGCCTTGAAGTTTCCTTTGCCGAAACCTTTGCAGCCTTTGCGTTGCAAAATTTCGTAGAAAACTGTCGGACGATCTTCGACGGGTTTTGTGAAAATTTGTAATAAATAACCTTCGTCATCTTTATCAACGAGGATTCCAAGTTTTTTCAAACTCTCGATGTCTTCGTCAATGTCGCCGATGCGATCAAGCAAATTTTCATAATAAGTATCGGGAATGCTCAAAAATTCAACGCCGTTTTCAGCTAATATTGTAACTGTGTGGCGGATGTCTTTGCACAGCAACGCAAGATGCTGAACGCCTGCCGAGTTGTAGTATTCGATGTATTCCTGAATCTGCGATTTGCCGCCTTTGCCTTCCGCCGGTTCGTTTATCGGGAATTTGATGTTGTGTCCGCTGTCCGACATTACGATTGACATCAGCGACGAATATTCGGTTGAGATGTCCTTGTCGTCAAACGTCATATAGCGTTCAAAGCCCATCACATCACGGTAATAATCGCACCAGACGTTCATCTTGCCGAGTTCGACATTGCCGACAACGTGGTCAACCAAAACGATTCCGACATCGTCGCCTTCGACAACATTTTCCGTAAATCCGGGCAAAAATGCTCCCGAATAATTGTGTCCGTTGTTCGTGTTATACGAAATAAACGAATGGATCGTGTCGCCGTAAGTCTTGATCGCCGCCCGCCGAACCGAACCGTTTTCGTCCTTCCAATCATAAGGCTCAATGGCAACTTCCGCCCCGCGTTTGACCGCTTCATTAAACGCCGCGTCCGCATCTTCAACCTGAAACGCAATGTCCTTAACGCCGTCGCCGTGAACTTTGATGTGCTCGGAGGCTTCGTGTTCCTCATTGAGCGGCGTGGTCAAAATAAAATTAACCCGATTCTGCCGCAAAACATAAGAAGTCGAATCCCGATTGCCCGTTTCCAACCCCGAAAAAGCCGCCCGCGAAAAGCCAAACGCCTTCCGATAATAAAAATCAGCCTGCTTCGCATTGCCGACATAAAATTCAACGTGGTGTATCTTTTTTAAACCTAATGGATTTTTTTCTTCTGTCATATAATTGCCTCTTTATAATTTTATTTTAATTGTAACCTGAAATTGAAATGCCCTTTTTATCTACTTCAATAATACAACCATCGTAACTGCCACAAACGTTTGAAAACTCTAAAATATAAAACCACTTTTCAGCATTTGATTCTTTACATTTAGCAATAGGGTAGCCAAATTGTTTAATAGCTTTTTTCCAACTTGTAACGTCTTTGTTTTTTACTTTTGAGATTCTCTTTGAAAATACTAAATCAAAAGATTTCTTAAAATCATTTTCTAATGAATTTTTGAGCAATACTTCATATTGCTTATTTTTTACCTCAAAAGTTACTTTTGCTTTTTCGTTTTCTTTATCAATTGAAATAATTTTTACTCTTGTATCTCTATTTAGAATCGGACTTTCATAAACCTTCGGATAAAACCCACAAATACTTTCATCTGTAAAAACGATATTGTCTGGAGAAACTTCAGGGATTTTATCGCTAAAGAAAATTAAACTATGTCGCAAGAAATAATTTTGACTTTCAATTTTCTGTCCGACAACAAAAGACGAATACAAAACAGTCAGACAAATCAAAAGCAAAATTGAACGTGAAAGGGGTTTCATAATTATTGTTTTCTCCTGATTCTTATTGATTTTTCCGAAATAACCGTAAAAGCATTTTCGAGTTCGTCTTCGTGTTCACGAATTGCAGGAATCGTTTTGTCAATTCTCTCGGTCAGACTCAAATTGCTCAAACGCAAAATAACTACGCCGCGAGATTTAAAACTGTATCGAAAAATCAATTCGCCGAAGTCTTTGTCATAAGTCAAAATAACAGTGTTTTCGTCTTCGGCAACCTGCAAAACTTCTTCGTCTGTAATGCCAATGTGATTTTCCCAAACAGACAAAATATCAAAATCCGCTTCTCTTAACGCTTTGATAAATTCGCTTTCGATGTTCTCATCCGCCAAAAATTTCATACACTCGTTAAAGGATAAATCGTTTCAAGACTCAAGGATTTTCTGGCAAAATCAACGCAAGCCAAAATCTGTTTACGCTTTAAATGCGGATAGGACGACAAAATTTTGTCAACCGTTTCACCATTAGCAATCTTTTCTAAAACCAGTTCAACGGTAATTCGTGTTCCTTTAATCACAGGTTTGCCTAACATAATTTTTGGATTCGATTCGATTAAATTTTCCATAACTTTTACCCCAAATTAAAACTTGTCTTATTTCCATTTGTCCAAAATTTGCGATTGCTTGATTTTCGCCATTCGCAAAAATTCCTTTTCTTCTTCATCCGTGTCGTTAGCATAAGCATCGTTGGGTGCGTCCAACAATTCTTGATTACTTGACCAAACTTTATTTTGTTTCGGTTCGTCATCAAGAATTGTCAATAATAATGCCCGACGTGCCTTTGGCAGACAAACATTTTTGAGCAATCTAACTTTGCCATCTTTATCAATTACAGCTTCAATAGTTTGCATAATAAATTTACAGAAATTTGGTGGATTTCTTATGAACAAGATTTTTATTTTATTACTGCTCCTTTTTACAATGACTTTTTCAGTATTTGCACAAAATTATCGTATCTTTGACGGCAAGGGAAATCAGTCGGATTTGGATAAAATTCAAATGCGAAAAAAAGAAAATAAAACCAAATAAAAATAAAGAGTAAAATCTTCTTTTCTTCTACTCTTTTTTTCGCGTTCTTTCGCGTTTATCCGCGGGCAAAACAATCACTTCTGTTTCGTTGCCTTGAAACTGATCGGCGGAAGTCCCGCAGCATTTAATGTTCCGGTCATTGTGTCGCCGTCAACCGTTCCTTCCATTTTCAGTTCCATCGGTTGTCCCTGAACATCGGCTTTGATTGTTCCCATAACATTTTTTCCGGCGACTTTGCCGTTTTCGACAGTTCCAACGCCGAGCGGCGAAGTCATCGAACCGTTCAAAGCAGCTTCGACTTGTTTTAAATTAAGAACAATCGCAATTTCCTGACCTCCGACGTTTGCCGTTACGTTCCATTTTCCGGTTACGTCAACCGACGGTTTTGCCGCCATATCCGTTTTGACGGCTAATTTGACCGTTTTCGGATCAACCGTAATTTCCTTCAGACGCTTGGCAACTTCCGGTGAAACAGATTCCTGATAGCGTCCGCCGAGATGTTTTGCCAGAAACTTTTCAGCCGCCGCAACCATCGCCAGATTATTAACCGGACGTGCAAAACCGTGTCCTTCGTCGTCCGCCACGAAATATTCAACCGGATAATTTCTGTCCCGCAGGGCGATGACAATCTGGTCGGATTCGCGTTGATTAACACGCGGATCGTTTGCACCTTGGACAACCATTAAAGGCGTTTTGATTTTATCGGCGTGCGAGAGAGGCGATTGACGCATAAATTCCTTTTTACCCGCTTCGGTGTTCGGATCGCCCATTCGTTTGTGAAACATAACTCGACCTGCTTCCCAATATGGCGGAATCGAATCGAGCAGAGTTATCAGATTCGACGGTGCGACAATTGCTACTGCCGCCGCGTATAAATCCGGCGTATATGTTACGCCCGCAAGCGTTGCATAACCGCCGTAACTTCCGCCCATAATTCCGACACGCTTCGGATCGGCGATGCCTTCACTAATCAAATGTTTCACTCCCCAGGTTATGTCGTCCTGCATTTTGTCGCCCCATTGCAGATTTCCGCCATCAATAAATTTTTTGCCGTAACCGGTCGAACCACGAAAATTAGGCTGCAAGACAGCGTAACCGCGATTGGCGAGAAATTGTGCAAAAGTGTCATAGCCCCAACTGTCCCTTGCCCAAGGTCCGCCGTGTGGAAAAATGACAACCGGCAGATTTTTCGCCGCAACGCCTTTCGGCAAAGTCAGATAAGCCGGAATTTCCAGACCGTCGGACGATTTATATGCTATCGCCTTCATCGGCGACAGATATTCGCGTTTGAGATTTGTCCGTGATTCGTATAATTTGGAAAGTTTTTTCGCCGTGCGGTCATAAAGCCAGACCGTTCCCGGATCAGTATCGCTGTGTGTTGCAACAATAAATTTCGTTTCATCTGTAGTGCTGGAATTCATCGAAATTTCGCTGTCGCCGACTTGTTTTTTGATGAAATCGTAATCGGCTTTGTAATTTTTATCCTTAAAATAAAGCCTTTCGCGTGCGTCTTCATAAGAAGTGGCGATTATTTCATTTGTCAGATCGGAAAATGTTACGCCGCCGAAATCAACTTTTTTCAACGGATCGCTTTCGACTTTTTCGAGTTTTCCCGTCGCTGCATCGAGTAAGGCGAGTTCGGTCAAATCGCTGTTTCCTTTGTTCGTCTGAATATAAACACGCTTATTGTCTTTATGAAACCGGATCGGATCACAAGTTTCAAAAACGCCGCACGAATAAATTACTTTGGGGGTTTCGCTGTCGAGCGATAAGATTTCCGTATCGCCGTTCGGCGGAGTTCTGACGGAAAGCCGCATTTTATCTGCGTTATCAAACACGAGACCCGTTAAACGATCTTTGTTTTCCCTGATTAATTCACGTTTGCCGGTCGAGATATTTACTTTATAAAGATCGTGCCAAGCCTTATCGCGGTCATTTAAACCGACGTAAATTACATCCGTCTCACTTCGCGGCACATTGAAAATTGCCGCCCGCACATCTTTTGCGTCCGTCAGATTCCGTGCCGTCGGCACAGCCGCATCTTTGGCAGGTGTTTCCGAGGGGTCAATTGCATAAACATTAAAATTTTCGTCGCCCGCCTTATCCTGAACGAAAAGAATATATTTTCCGTCGCGTGACCAGAAATAACTTCTGACAGGTCTGTCCGTGCGGTCTGTCAAGGGACGTGCTTTGCTGAAATCCTCATCGGTTTTCTTAACCCAGATATTCAGAGTGTCCTGATAAGGTTTGAGAAATGAAATATATTTCCCGTCAGGCGAAATTTGCGAGTTGGTGATTTCGGGGTTGTCAAAGAAAACGTCGCGGTTAACCAGCGGTGGAAGTTGGGCAAATAAAGATAAATTAAGTGTTAAGATAATTGTCAGTAAAGCTATAAATAAAATGATTTTTTTCATTGTTAATTTCTCCTGTTTTTGAAAAAGAATTTTCGGCAGCAGATAATTTCACAAATTTGATGGCGGGAATTCTCATATCGCAAAATACTGCCGTTTATGTGTATTTTTAAAGAATAGCATTTCTATATTTGGAAATCTATAATCTTTAATCTCCCGAATTCCCGAAACTCTCGATATAACGCCGTGTTTCCTCTTTCAGAAAATTATATGAAGGTGCGATGTATAAAATCGGCTGCATATCCGAATAGTCATAATCCTGCTCGATAACTTCTTCTAAAACGAACGGACGGCGTTCGACATTATCTGTAAATGCGTTTTTTAATTCTTTAAACGACGAGAGCAAACCTGCACCGAAAGCCTTGATGTCATTTTCCGCTTCGACCAAACCGTATTCGACGGTGAACCAATATATTCTGCCCAAACCTTCGAGCTGTTCGTCATTGGCGAGTCTTGCACCGTGTCCGACGAATTGCGAAAAGTCTGCAAAATCGGGGTTTGTGAACATCGGAATATGTCCCATTGCTTCGTGAACGATGTCGGGTTCGGGCGTGTAACCGGGACGCGAATGATGACGTATGTATTGAGTCGAAAGCATCGTCCGCCACGAAAGCCAACTTAGAAAAGCTCGTGTATCAACAAGTCCTTCAATCGGTGCGAGTCGAAATCCTGTCGTTTCTTTCAGACGCTTGTTCATGTCCGTCAATTGCGGAATTCGGTCATTACTGATGCCTAAATCTTTTTTTGCTTTTAAATAAAACGGCGAGGCTTTTTCTCTGTGCAATTCTTCCAATTCGCCCGCAACATATTGCCAGACTTTTTGCTCTTCCTCCGTATAATCCATATCGGTAATCTCACCAGTTTCACGGAATTTTTTTGCAAGACTGGCAATCTGATCGCGGCGTTTGCGATATTCAGGGTCTTTTGCTCCGGGATGTTCAAGCGGCAGTTCCTCGATGTCCTCAAAAGGCATATCTTCAAAGGCGGGAAGTTCTTCATGTTTGATGTCAAAATTGGCAATCGCTTCGGGACCGGTAGATAAAATATGTGGCTGCGGCATTATTTAAAAATCTCCTTTGTTAAATTGTTTGTTACATATATTTTATAGGATTTCCAGAATATTATGAATAAGCAAGATTTGTTTTTAAGCGTGTTTTGCTTTAGATTTTAAAGAAAGAATCGGAAATTACTTTAAAATCTAAAATGATAGACGAAATAGATTGGAAAATACTTGTCAAACTTCAGGAAAATGCCCGAACAAGTTATGCAGCACTGGGAAGGAAAATCGGTTTGACGACACCCGCGATCATCGAACGCATTCGCAAGATGGAAGACGCAAAAATTATCACGGGTTACCGCGTCGAAATTGATACCGCAAAAGTCGGTTTACCCGTAACGGCATTTATCCGTATGAGCATCACGGGCGTTGATTATTCAAAAATTATCAGGGTTGTGAAAGAATCGGAAGAAGTTTTAGAATGCCATCGCGGAACCGGCGGCGATTCATTTATAATAAAAGTTGCGGTTGCGTCTGTGGAACATCTGCAAACAATTATTGATAAATTAACACCTTACGGAATCACGACAACCGCCATCGTTCTTTCATCGCCGGTCAAAAGGCGTGTGATTGAAGCAAATGAATAAAATTATAGCGAAAGCGTTTTTAGTTTATGTTTTTTCTCTCACACAAATAAAAATGCCAGAGCAATCTCGCCGCCACGGAGCGAAACGGTTTCCATTTTTCCGCTATTTTAATAAATTCATCCGACTTCGGACGTTTTTCTAAATTTGCCAATTTTTGAAAAGCAACGTGCAAAGCCAGATCGCCCTTCGGCATAACATCGGGACGCTTCATCGCCATTAAAAGATAAATATCCGCCGTCCAGCGTCCGATTCCTTTGATTTTTATTAGTTCATTTCTCACTTCATCATCAGATTGTTTATACAGATTATCTAAAATAAGTTCTTTGCAAATAATTGCTCCCGCCAGATTTCTTGCATAATTCGTTTTCTGACGCGAAAAGTAACACGCTTTGATTTCCGCATCATTTAATTTCAAAATATTTTTAGGCGTAACTTCGCCGATATTTTCTTTTAATTTATTAAATGCCGAAAGTGCGGATGCAACGGAAACCTGCTGCTCTAAAATGATATGAATAAGAGTTGCAAAAGTCGGCTCACGCAACCAGAGCGGCGGCGTTCCGTAGGTGCGGAAAACGAAATCTAAATTTTTATCTTTCCCGGCTAATTTCCTGCAAAATTCGGGGAGATTTTCTTCGGTTACAGTTTCCGCCTTCATTAGAGTTTCAGTTTCTTTTTCAGTTTCTTCGGATTGTCGGGTTTGACAAAAATCTCGTTAGGAATAGTTCTGTTAAATTCGATGGTTTCATAAGCGACGCGAAATATATGTTTGCCGTCTGTAAAATGATCAATAATCGAAGGCATTAAAATCCCTTGATAGCTTATAAAACGGGCGTAGCGGTTTTCTTCATTAATGGCTTGATTATCGGCATTCATAAGTAAATAAACCGTTTTCATCGGCAAACCTTCATCGTCAAATTCATATTCTACCTGAAAGCCTTTTTCAAAAGTTAATTTCAGCACATCATTTCTTTTGCCGAGCGTCGAAGGTCGTCTGCCGACGTAGCTTAATTCGGCTTCATCTTTCCATTTTCCACGAAGCAGATAATCATAATGAGTCTGCATACTCTGTTTGAAATTTTCAACCTGCTTATCATTCTGATCGCCGAATTTTTCCAGAAATTCTTCATATATCCAACCGGTTTCGCCCGTGTTGACTTGAACTGTTTTCGAGCCTTTCTCATCAAAATCCGTGCGTTCCTTGTTATCTGAATAAACGATTATATCGGAAAACGACTGAAACGAAGCAATTCTACCGTCTTTGAGCAAACTGAATCTTCCTTTGCCGACCAAAGTTTTCACATTCAAATAACTTTCACCGCCTAGTTTCTCAACGGCTTTGTCCATTACGGCTTTTGCTTTTTTAGCTTTATCCGCCGAAGCAGTTTCATCGAAATTATTTTGGGCAAAAGTGTTTGATGAAATAATTGATAAAAAAAGGAACGCGGCGACAAATAACGATTTTGAACTTATTTTTTTCATATAAAAATAATTGTCTATAAAATAAAAAGGCTTTAGCGAAATCTTATCACTAAAGCCTTTGATGCAGAAATTATTTAATTGGTTTAATTTAAGCTAAACGAATCCTTTGCCTTGACGACAATTTCATCTGCTTCGGCATCAATCAAAAATTGCGTTGCCGTTTTCCAAAGATTTGTCAGCGGCAGTTTAATTTTTTGGTCAATGTGGCGTTTTAAGAATCTCGCACCGTAAGCCGGGCTGTAACCTTTCAAAGTTATCAGATCAACCGCTTCATCCGTGATCTCGATGAATTTACCCTGCATTTCCATTTGTTTGCGGATTTTCGCCAAATAAAGTTTTGCAATGCCTTTAACTTCGTCCATTGTCAGCGGAGAAAATACGATTATCTCGTCAATTCTGTTTCTGAATTCGGGTGAGAAACGATTCTCCGCCGCTTTCATCACATCGCCTTTGATTTCCTTCATATCGCCGAGAGATTTCATCCCGAAACCGAGCGGTTTCTCGTATTTCTTGAAATTCTCCGAACCTAAATTTGAGGTCATTATAACGATTGCATCGGAAAGATAAACTTTCTTCCCGCGTCCGTCCGTCAGCCAACCTTCATCAAATGCCTGTAAAAATATATTCATTAAATACGGATTTGCTTTCTCAACTTCATCAAGTAACAAAACCGTATAAGGATTTTCGCGTAACTGCTCGGTCAAAATCCCGCCGCGTTCCGATCCGACGATTCCACGCGGCATACCGATAAGTTTTTCGATGCCAACAGTTCCTTCGCCGTATTCGGACATATCGATCCGCACCATTTTTTCTTTATCGCCGAACATAAATTCGGCAACCGCTTTCGCTAATTCCGTTTTCCCAACTCCCGTCGGTCCGAGGAAAAGCAAAACGCCGTCGGGTGCATAATGGTTTTCTTTTAGCGGTCCTTTGTTGAGCCGCAATCTTTCCGCAACCGCCCGAACCGCTTCTTTTTGCCCGATCACGCGATTTGCCAAATCGTCTTCCATCACGGAAAAACGGTCGGTTGTGTCGCGGTAGATCATATCTTTCGGAATGCGTGATTCCTGCGAAATGACATCAACAATATGTTCGGGTTTAACAACCATTTCGCTCGGTTCGTTGATCTCGACTTTGACCGAAGCCGTATCGAGCCAACCGATTGCTTTATCGGGCAAATGTAAATTACGAATATATTTCGGCGACATCTCCAGAGCCATATTTATTGCTTCGTCGGAAATTTTCACCGAATAATTTTTCTCAAGCCGCGGACGCACGCCGAGCAAAATCTCTTTTGTTTCTGCAATCGTCGGTTCGGCAACTTTTACAAGTCGAAAACGTCTTGCAAGTGCTTCGTCTTCGCCGATATATTCTTTATATTCGGTCAGAGTCGTTGCACCGATAATTCTCAGTTCACCGCGTGCTAAGGACGATTTAAACATATTCGCCGCATCCGACGAAGTTCCCATCGCCGCTCCCGCACCAATAATTGTGTGGGCTTCATCAATGAAAAGTATGATGTGATTCTTCTCCTTAACTTCGTCAATCACGCCTTTGATGCGTTCTTCAAACATCCCGCGAAGCATCGTTCCGGCAACCATTCCGCCCATTTGCAGTTGAACAATATGCGAATTGCGTAATCTTTCGGGAACTTTTTCCGGTTCGAGTTCGATCATTCTCGCCAAACCTTCGGCAACCGCAGTTTTTCCAACTCCCGGTTCACCAACCAGCATCGGCGAATTTGAACGCTCTTTGTGCGACAAAATCTCGATCATCTGCAAAATTTCTTTCTCGCGTCCGATGACCGGAGGAATCTTGTCCTGCCTCGCCATTTTATTGAGCGACACGCCGAAATGCTTCAAATAAGAAGGCAATTCGTATTTTTTGCGAATGCGGTCCTCTTCCTTCTGACGCTTGCGAATTCTCGTGCGGGCAACCTGCGAAAGCTCTTCATAACCTACTCCGAGATTCTGCAAAATATCATTCAAAAGCGAGCGTTCGTCATTCGACAAAACGTAAAACAGATCGCTTGCATCAATCACCCGACGACCCTGCGATCTCGCTCTGTCCATCGAACGCCTGAATAAATCCGTTGTTTCGGGAGCGATACGAAAGCCTTTGCCCGTATGATGTTTGCCGCTGTCCACACGCTTTTCGATTAGCAGCCTGACCGACCTCGGATCAACCTGCAAATCCCGCATCGTCGAATTAAAAAGCTCTGCTTCCTCATCCGTCAACGAATGCAAAATGTGTCCAATCGAAATATAATTTTGGTCACGCCGTCTTAAATCATCAAGCACCGCTTCCAAAACACGCCGTCCGCTGTCGCTGAATTTATCTTTATAGGTTTCTATATCTGCCATATATTTTTCTCGTTTAAAATACTAAAACTTATGATGTCATTAGACAGAAAAAAACTGTCTGTAAATTTAATGATACCACTTGGCAAAGTTCGGGAAAAGGAAAAGTTAAATTTAACTTCAATAAATCCGACTTTATTCTATTTCCGAGTGAAGCATTACAAAGTCTTCACCCGCTTTACTACGTTTAGCATAAGCGGTTTTAAAGTTGATTCCGTTTGCCCGCCCCGCCCAAGTTTCTGAAAGCGAACCGCTTTTTACTTGCCGCATTTCGCCGACATCAATTTTGAAAATATCCATTAAAGCATCTTTTGAAGATTTTTCCGCTTTACCCAAAAGCAAATTAAAGCGTTTTGCTTTGTCTTTATAAAATCTCACGGATAAATTTTTCGGATGTCCTGTGACTTGATATTCCCGAAACTCGCCCGGCATCAATCTCGGATTGTCTTTAATTTCAGTTACTTTTACGGGTTCGCCGAATTCTTTATCAAAAACGGACGCAGACATATTCGCAAATCGAATAACATCCACGTCCGTTTTTAGTTGTTTAACCGTTGATTCTTGAGTTTTCGAATCAGACTTTTCTTGTTTGACTGCTGTATTGGCAACAGTTTTATGTTCGCCTTCCGAACTTTCACACCCGGCAAATAAAATTGCTAAACTAAATACTAAAAATACTTTAACTAAATGATTCAAATTAAACTCTATTCTTCTACAAAAGCTAATTGGTATTTGCTTGGGTCTGAACAAATTTACCAACCTGAACTCTTGCCGCTCGAAGCAATCTTCCTTTGAATGTATAGCCTTCGGTAAATTCTTGGGTAACGATTCCGTCTTTTTCTTCCTCATCAACTTCCTTCATCTCAACTGCTTCGTGAAATTCGGGATCGAATTTTTCACCAACGGAATCAATTGTTTCCACACCGACGCTAACCAAGGCTCTTTCAAAACTTCTTGCCGTTCCTTTGACTCCTTCAATCAGATTTTCAAATGAATGATTTTCTTCAGCGTGCATAATTCCCAAATTCAAATTATCCAAAACAGGAAGCAATGCGTTCAGAAATTTAAGCCGACCTTGCTCGGCTTGCTGCTCAAGCGATTTTTTCATACGCTCACGCATCTCAACGGTTTCATTTTCCAATTTCGAGCGTTCTTCTTCAAAACGCTTTTGAACTTCCAACAATTTATTCTCCGCCGCATCAGCCCGCTGAGTCATTTCTATCAGAGCATTTTCTAATTTTACGACTTCGGGAGATTTTATTTCTTCTTCGGTTTGAACTTCGTCAAATTCGGAATCGTCCTTAACTTTGACGTTAATTCTCTCGCCGTCTTCATTAATTCTGCGATTGTCCTCAAAGGGAATTTCTTCCACTTCGCCATCAATAATTTCTTCTTCTTCGGTGTTAAATTCTTCGTTATTCATCATTTTATTAAACCAACTCATTATATTATTAAGTGCATTCCGTAAATTTTCGATTATTTTTTCATCCATAAGAATATCAAATATTTACGTGGTTTTGTAATTCGTAATTCGTAATTCGTAATTCATTATTAACTTAGAATATTAAAACGAATGACGTTTTGATTACTCTTTATTTCAACATTTATAAAGTTTATCGGCAAACGAATTTTGAATGAATCGTTAAATTCTATTTGGAAAAACTTACATTCAAAATTATTTTTAAACTTTTTTTCAAAAATTTTCAATTCTTTCGATTTTTCGCTTGACTTCGTGTGTGTGTGTGTGTGTAAGCCTAATCAGGCATTCTTTACTTTCAAACAATTCCGATAGTTATATTTAAGCTGTGTTCTTACTTTAAATGGTGAAATAATGTCATTTATATCAGCAAAATATGAAATTAGCCGCCTGCAATCTTTTGCAATAGTTTTCTTTTGTCTTCTTCTTATCTGTCTTAATCTATTCTTGCTAAAACAAAATCAAGACTCAAAACAATTAATTCAAATTAGTTGCGAATCATCAATCACCATTGGCACAAAATTTTTAATGCTAAATGGTGTTGATATGTCAGGCAATAAAGTCGAGGTAAATTTATATGGATAAGATAAATCAAAAAGTAGAATTAGTCGCCAACATTTTTATTATTTTAGTTGCCTTGGCTATCGGGGGTGTTTTGGTTCAAAAATATTTCCTTCCCGCCCCGTCAAATCAACAGGTGCGAATTGAGCCGAAAATAGGTTCGCAGATGAACGCACCTGATGTGAATTGGTCAGAGCAGCCGAAAACTCTGGTTCTCGCTTTGCGGGCGGACTGTCGCTTTTGTAATGAAAGCGTGTCTTTCTACAAGCGGATAGTTGAAACCGTCAAGAACGAGAACATCAAATTAGTGGCAGTATTTCCCACAGAAATTGAGGAAAGTGCCAAACATTTGAAGGAACTTGGACTGACGAATATAGAGGTGAAACGCTCATCTCTTAATAGTCTTCAAGTCAGCGGAACGCCAACCTTAATTCTTACAAACAACAAAGGTGAGATTACAGATTACTGGGTTGGAAAATTGCCGCCTGACAAAGAGACAGAGGTTCTAAACAAACTAAAATTCTGATAAGGAGAAAAAAATGAAACTAATAAAAAACACTAAAATTTTGAGAAAAATGCTGATACTTTGTCTGTTGATAGGCGGACTGATATTTGTTACGTCAGATGAAACAGTTTCAGCCTCGGCGGCTAAGGACTGTTCGGACGCAAACAACGATTTTTATGGGGCTATATACGAACTCGATGCAGTTGCTATAAGCTATTCCAATTGTCTTTCGGGTTGTGATCCTAATAATCCAAATTACCAACAATGCAGAAACACCTGTGAGAGCAGTCACCGTGGTAGGTTTGACTATGCCAATTTAGGCATTTTAAATGCGGGTGGTGATCTTGATACTTGCACAAATCCAGTGCCTGACTATTGTGGGGAGGCAAGGGCTAGGAATGATTCTTGTAGGGCTACCTTTAACTACTCACAATATTCAGATCCGAATGAGAGATTGGAAATATACACCGCATATCTTAATTGCACGGATGCAAGTGGAATTGATAATTGTGAATAGGTTGAGTTTACTGAGAATACTCAGTTTGTCTGTATAAAAAAATCAAAGAGGATTCTTTAAAGAATCCTCTTTGATTAAGATGGGCAAGTTTTTTAAGAAAAAATCGGATGAATGGTTGAGAATTTTTTTGAATAAACTATTTAAGTATCAACCAATTTGAAATATACTACGTTGTAAGGAGAGCATATATTATGCGATACAAGAATAATCTTTGTTTAGCTTTAATAACTTTGTCGGTTTTAAGCATAAGTCTTGTTTCTAATATTGATGTTTTCGCTCAATCAAAAAAAGGAACATTTGGTTCAAGTCTTGAGAAATTTGAAAAAGGAAAGTCTGCTCCGAAAGATAAAGAACAAAATAATCAAAAAAGCAACACTCCGCCAGATGATGGAACAATTCGTGTAGATACTAATTTAATTATTAGCGATGTCTTAGTAGTAAATGAAAAGGGAAATCCAGTAATCGGACTCAACCAATCCGATTTTATAGTTAAGGAAGATACGAAACCACAAAAAATCGAATTGTTTTCTTTCGGTGCAAATGCTTCTCTACCGCGTTCGATTGTATTGATATTCTTTAATGGTCGTTACTCTCGGTATGATCGGGAAAATAATCTTCGGGCAGCAAAATATTTAGTTGACAAACTCGCTCCCAACGACAAAATGGCGATTGTTACCCTTGATGTCAATCTCGCATTGGATTTTACAACTGATAAGAAACTGCTGAAAAAAACATTGAATTCTTTATCGGATCAACGTCGGGCTAATCCGTCGGTTAGCAGAACTTATGGAACACTAATGGCAGTTTTGGGCGAGATGTTCGATGAAAAAGATGTTCGTCCGATTGTTGTACTTCAGACCCCCGGCGGCGAACTATGGCAACTTAAAGAAACCGATTTGCTAAAATTGCCAGAAGATGCTCCGTCAGTTTCTGAATTATACCAAAGAATACGCAAGAAAATTAGTAAAGAAGCCAAAGCAGATAGCGATAAGGCATATCCCGAAAGAGGTTACGGATTCAGCGATATTTTAGAAACAGTCGAAAGATCACGGGCGACCATCTACTCGATCATTCCCGATATGCGTTTTGTCGGACATTCCAGAGAAGAACAATTAAGACGCGGGAGAATAAGCGTTGAAGACTGGATGAGACGTGCAGTAAAGGAAACCGATTTGCTAGTCATTAATAAAAAAGCCGATGAATATAAAGAGAATGAAGCCGATGGTATTATAATAAATCAGTTATCAATGATACAGATTGCAACAGCATCGGGCGGTTTAACAAATTTCATCGAACAACCGAAAGATGCCGAGAAAGTTTATGATGACATCTTTACGATTATCAATAACCGCTACACCATCGGTTATTATTCGGATAATGAAACACAAACCGATAAACCACGAAGCGTCAAGATAGAAGTGCGTGGACATCCCGAATACAAGATTATCGGAAGAAATAGCTATATTGCACCTGAAAGATAAAGGAATCAATAAAGGTATTTGATTTTATTCTCTCAAATACCTTTTATTTCTATAAATTGGCGGCTCGAACTTTTTCAGGCATAAAGAGAAGTTCGCCGTCTTTTGCCGAAACTTTTACGTTATCGCCGCTTTCAATTTCGCCGCCTAACAATTTTACGGCAAGCGGATTTTGAATCATCGTTTGAATCGCACGTTTCAAAGGTCTTGCACCGAAAGCCGGATCGTAACCTTCTTCGAGCAGCAAATCTTTTGCCGAATCGTCTAATTCAATCGTCAGATTTTTCTCCGCCATCAATTTGTGCAAGCGTCTTAATTGAACGTCAATAATTCCCGCAAGTGCTTCTTTATTTAATTGTGTAAAGACAACGATGTCATCAATTCGGTTGAGAAATTCCGGGCGAAAATGATTTTTTAACGCTTCTAAAACTCGATCTTTCGCAGTCGAATCAACTAAAGGATTTTCAGGCACAATAGTTGAACCGAGATTACTTGTCATAATCAAAACGGTATTTTTGAAATCAACCGTCCGACCTTTTGAATCGGTCAAGCGTCCTTCGTCCAGAATTTGCAGCAGGATGTTGAACACATCGGGATGTGCTTTTTCGATCTCGTCAAATAAAATTACCGAATACGGACGACGGCGAACTGCTTCCGTCAACTGTCCGCCTTCTTCATAACCGACATATCCCGGAGGAGCTCCGATCATTCTCGCAACCGCGTGTTTTTCCATATATTCGGACATATCAAGCCGTGTAATTGCTCTCTCATCATCAAATAAAAACTCCGCTAAAGCCCGTGCAGTTTCGGTTTTTCCAACGCCCGTCGGACCCAAGAAAATAAACGAACCTATCGGACGATTCGGGTCTTGCAAACCTGCTCTTGAACGTCGAACCGCATTTGCAACGGCAACTAAGCCTTCTTCCTGTCCGATCACACGGCGACGCAAATTATCTTCCATTTTAAGAAGTTTCTGCATCTCGCCTTCGAGCATTTTTGAAACAGGAATTCCCGTCCATTTTGCGACGATTCCGGCAATGTCTTCCTCGTCAACTTCCTCTTTGAGCATCACGCCGTCAGTCTGCAAATCGGCAAGTCTGTCTTGTTCACTTTCGAGTTGCTTTTCGAGTTCGGGAATGGTTCCGTATTGCAATTCGGCGGCTTTATTCAAATCGCCCGCTTGCCGTGCCTGCTCTAATTCAAGTTTTGCTTGCTCCAAATCTTCCTTGCCCGAACGCATTTTCTCAATTTCGGCTTTTTCCGATTGCCATTTCGCCTTCATCGCCGAAGAAGTTTCCTGCAAATCGGCTATGCGTTTTTCAATGTCGGCAAGATGTGCTTTTGCCGTTGTATCTTCTTCACGGCTTAACGCTTGCTTTTCGATTTCGAGTTGCAAAATCTCGCGTTCGAGTTCATCAATTTCCTGCGGCAAAGAATCAATCTCGATCCGCAGTTGCGAAGCCGCTTCGTCAATTAAATCAATCGCTTTATCGGGCAAAAATCTGTCAGCAATATAACGATGCGAAAGCGTTGCCGCTGCCAAAATAGCTGCATCTTTTATTCGCACACCGTGATGGACTTCGTATTTTTCTTTTAATCCACGCAAAATTGCAATCGTATCTTCAACCGAAGGTTCAGCAATATAAACTTGCTGAAAACGTCTTTCCAACGCGGCATCTTTTTCGATATATTTCTTAAATTCATTGAGCGTTGTCGCCCCAATTGCTTTCAAAGTCCCGCGAGCAAGTGCGGGTTTCAGCATATTGGAAGCATCAATCGCACCTTCCGAAGCACCTGCTCCGACAAGCGTGTGCAATTCGTCAATGAACAAAATGTAATTCCCATTCGATTTTTCAACTTCTTTCAAAACCGCTTTCAAACGATCTTCAAACTCACCACGATATTTCGCACCCGCCAGCATCGCCCCCAAATCAAGCGAAACGAGTTTTTTGCCTTTTAAAGTTTCAGGAATATCTCCCGAAATGATTCTTTGTGCCAAGCCTTCAACAATCGCCGTTTTACCAACGCCCGGTTCGCCAATTAAAACCGGATTATTTTTGCGGCGACGCGATAAAATCTGAATAGTCCGCCGAATTTCATCATCCCGACCAATAACCGGATCGAGTTTTCCTTTGCGGGCGAGATCGGTCAAATCCTGTGCGTATTTTTCCAACGCCTGAAAATTATCTTCCGCATTCTGATCGGTAATTTTCGAGCCGCCACGCATTTCTTCGATTGCCTTGCGAACTTCGTCAACTTTGACACCGTTTGAACGCAAAATTCTACCTGCGTCGCCATCCTTTTCGTCCGCAATCGTCAGCAGCAGATGTTCCGTCGAAATATATTCGTCCTCCATCTTTTCGGCTTCTTTCTGTGCTTCGTCGAAAATTTTGTTGATGCGGGTGCTGAAATACTGCTGTCCGCCCTGAACTTTCGGCATTTTTGCAATCGCCGCGTCCAATTCAGTTGCAATCACCTGCCGATTTGCACCGACTTTGCCGAGAATTGCACTTGCCACACCTTGTTCCTGTTCAAACATTGAAACAAGCAAATGCTCCGGCTCAACCTGCTGATTCTGATTTTTCTCAGCTACGCCAATCGCATTCTGAACTGATTCCTGTCCACGAATTGTAAATCTATCAAATCTCATTTTTGTAAATCGTTAATTATAAATTGTTAAGAAAAGAAATTTAACCAAAGATATTTACAGATCGACTCAGATATTTTTTGATAAAGACTAAATCTGATTTTTAATCTCTTATCTTGTATTTATCCGTGTCAACACAATCGCGGGATGGTTAAAATATTCTTTAAGCATTACCGGCTTTCGCTAATCCGCTTAATTAAACTCATTATTTTCCTACCTCCAAATAATTTTTTCAGTTTAATTTATAAAATCCCAGTTAATTGCTTAGTCTTAAAGAATAATAAAATATGAGTGTGTTGTTGTCAAATTTAAAATCAGCACAAAATAAATTTACCAAGATTTAACTTTTTGCATTAAAAAGATGACATTTTTACACAGAAAAGGTTATATTTATGTCGCATCCGAAACAAAACAAAACTTGAGGTAAAAGATATGGCGACAATCGAAGCAATCTACGAAAAAGGTGTGTTTCGTCCGACTGAAAAGGTTGATTTTGAAGAAGGGCAAAAGGTCATAATTACATTTGAATTAGATAAAAAAGATTCTGCTGAAAATTTATTGGATATTGCAATAGACACGGGAATTCCTGACTTATCAATCAACATTGACCATTATTTATATTGGTTGCCGAAACAAAGTGAAGAATGAAATTTACAATCTACAAATTAATGGCAGATAAACATTTTAAACAAGCGGTATTTATCAAATTTTACTAAATTATGAATGCGGTAATTTATACATCAGTAATTTTTATAGGTCTTTTGTTTGTTCTTTCTTTTTATTTAGAGTTTGTGAAATCTAAACTTACTGATAAACAAAAGACAGACTTTAAAACAGCAATCTTTATGAATAACTGGACTGGATACGCTGTTCTTTTTTCAGTTATTTTCATTTTTTCAGTATCTATACAAATTTTTGAAGAACAACAAGATAGCTTCCTGTTTTGGATTTTAGTCTTATTTTTATTGATTATATGGAATTCTTATACAGCATATCGAGTTTGGCAGAAAAATCTTTAGGAAGATTTTATGCGAAAATTTATACTTTTTGATTGCAGTGTGCTAATTCTCTTAATTATATACATTTCGATTATTTATTTTGATTTCATCTAATTTGAATATAATGAAAATTTTTCGTGAAGCACTATATCCATTGATCGCAGTTGCCGCCGCGTTTGTTATCGGCGGGATAATTATTTTGATAATCGGCGATAATCCGTTCACAACATTTCAACTCCTGATCGAAAACTCATTCGGTTCGGTCAAAGGCGTAACCGAAACACTTTTTTATGCGACACCGCTTATTTTTACTGGTTTGGCGGTTGCGGTTGCGTTTCGTTGCGGACTTTTGAACATTGGTGCAGAAGGACAATTGTATGTCGCGGCGTTTGCAGTTGCTTGGGTTGGAATCAAATTCGGCGGAACGGTTGTCAATGTTTTCGGCGAACAGCAAGACTGGTCTTGGTTTAGTTTGCCCGCGATTATTTTAATTCCGATGTGTATGGCAACGGCGATAATTGTCGGCGGTTTCTGGGGAGCGATTCCGGGATATTTAAAGGCAAAATTCGGTTCGCACGAAGTTATCAATACGATAATGCTCAATTTTATTGCCGTCGCTTTGGTCAGTTATTTAACGCAGTATCATTACAAAATCCCCGGCGATCCAATTCTGCAAACCGCAAACATCGGTGATGCCGCAACGATTCCGCAACTCAATCAATTTACATCGCTCATTCCAAAAGATGTCGCACTTAATGTTTCATTTCTAATCGCAATTTTGATGTGCGTTCTCGTATATATTTTTCTCTGGAAAACAAAATGGGGCTACGAACTGCGTGCCGTCGGCGAAAATCCAACGGCGGCGGAATACGGCGGAATTTCACCGAAAAAGCAAATAATTATCGCAATGACAATTTCGGGTGGATTAGCGGGAATGGTCGCCATCGGTGAAGTGATGGGATTTCGACACAATTATTATCACGGATTTTCCGCCGAATGGGGTTTTTTAGGAATCGCCGTTGCATTGCTTGGACGAAATCATCCGTTAGGAGTTTTTATCGCGGCGATTTTCTTTGCAATTCTCCTTCGTGGTGGAATTTTCGTTGACGCATTTACGAGATATGTTTCTAAAGATTTGGTCGAAGTTTTGCAAGCGATAATAATTTTATTTGTCGCGGCTTTACAGAAATACACGAGGTAACGATTTATGAAGTTTAGAAATTTTACAGCATTGATCGAGCGTGAAGATGACGGTTATGTTTCAACTTGTCCCGAATTAGATATTGCAAGTCAGGGCGATTCGATTGAGGAAGCGAAGGCGAATTTAGTTGAAGCGATTGAACTTTTTTGGGAAACGGCTGATAAATCGGAGATCGAAAGCCGCATTCACAACGAAGTTTTTATCACACAATTAGAGGTTGCCGTTGGGTAAATTAAAGATTTTATCGGGCAAGGAAGTCTGCAAAATTTTGGCGAGCGAAGGTTTTGAAAATGTTCGGCAAAAAGGCAGTCATATCGTGATGCAAAAACGAACTGACGATTCGACAATTACCGTTCCCGTTCCGAATCATAAGGAAATAAAAATCGGCACATTGAAATCAATTATTCGGCAGTCCGATTTGCCGAAAAAACTATTTGAAGTATGAACGAAGTATTTGATTTAACATTAATAGCGATATTTATTTTATTTGTGGCGGCTTTACAGAAATATACTCGATAAGAAATGAGCGAAATAGATGAATACATTTTAGGCGGATATTTTTTAGCAAAACAGGCTAAGAAGTTTGAATATATGGCAGATTTTATGCCGTCAAATATTGTTAGTGCTTCTAGTTGTATTTCTGATTTATTTCCTGAAGCGTGGTCATTTAATTCAGATGAAAAGCCAAATCAGATAAAAAGATTGGCGAAGCATTATGAAGTTTCTGTTGAAAAAATTTCAACACTTTTAGATTGGGTGGATTTAAATTATGAAACTCACATAGCCTTAGGAAACATATTTTATACAGTTAGCAAAGCAAGAGAGTTTGCAAATCTTTTCTATGAAGCAAAATCTGATTTACGCATTATCGGAATTGGATTGCATAAGAATTTAGTTTCGGAATATCTTGAAAACGAAGAAAAAGGTTTTGGAGTTTATGAAACTTTGAAACAAGGTAAAAATTTAGAGGGAAACGGTAAATTTCTTGGTTTTGAAGTTTTAGGAGATGAAGGCGGATTTTTTCATTCTTGGCTTTGTAATGGTTTAGAAAAAGATTGTAATGAAAAATTTGGAATAATTCCAAACGAATTCGGTCTTATTAAAACTTTATTTGAGGCTGAGAAATGTGCTGAATATGCAAACGATGATGACGTAGGTGCAGAACCTTGTTTGTGGTTTCCTTGGGGAATTTTTGAATATGAACTTTGAGAATAGCGTTTAATTATGGGTGAAATACTAGACATAACATTTATAGGGATCGTTATATTTTCGTCAATCCGTTTGGCGACACCGATGATTTTTGCGGCGTTGGGCGGGATGTTTTCGGAGCGTTCGGGCGTTATTAATATTGCTCTTGAAGGCTTGATGTTGGCGGGAGCATTTACGGCGGCGGTGGTAACTTATGAGATGCAGAATCCGTATTTCGGGTTTTTGTGCGGAATGGCGGCGGGCGGAGTTTTGGCACTTATTTTTGCGATTACGGTTATCAAATTTGAAGCCGATCAGGTTGTCGCGGGTGTCGGGATAAATATTTTGATGCTCGGCGTTCCGGCACTTCTTTCGAGTGCGATTTATGATTCGGCGGGTTCGACGGAGCAGATTCCGAAAGAGTTTTTGCTGCCAGAAATTTTTGGACTTAATATCGCATCAATTTTAGCTTTCGCACTTGTGCCGATTTGTTGGTATGTGCTTTATAAAACGCCTTTCGGTTTGCGAATTCGGGCGGTTGGTGAAAATCCCGAAGCGGCGGATGCGGCAGGTGTCAAAGTTCAGACGATGCGTTACACGGGCGTGATTTTAAGCGGAATTTTAGCGGCGGCGGGCGGTGCTTATTTGTCCATCGGGCAATCTTCATTTTTTACACGCGGAATGTCGGCGGGCAAAGGTTATATCGCACTTGCGGCTTTGATCTTGGCAAAATGGCGACCTGTGCAGGTTTTTATCGCGTGTTTATTTTTCGGTTTTACGGAAGCAATGGCGATTCAGATTCAAGGTTCAAGTTGGGCAAAGATCGGCGGTGAAGACATTCCCGTGCAGTTTATTGAAATGCTCCCGTATGTTCTGACGATTATCGTATTGGCGGGTTTTATCGGTTTATCAAAAGCTCCGAAAAGTTTGGGAATTCCTTATCGTAAGGAAAAATAAACAAACTATGGGCAAAAAGGAGAAAGCATCTATTCAAATTTCAACTGATTTATATTCAAAAATAAGCAAATTTGCATCGCAAGCAAATATGGATGTTGAAGAATTTTTTGAAAAAGCACTTGAAGACTACTTTAAAAATGAAGCAGAAAAACATAAGAAAAAGGAAATAGAACTTCTAAACAAAATCGCAGTTGAACCAAGAGAAGAAATTTTGGAAAATCTTGAATATCAAATTGATCTTTTCGGGGATGATTCTGAAGAATAAATAGAAAAATGACTTATAAAAAAGTAAAAGAAGCGGCGGATTTTATAAAGTCCAAGTATGAGAAGGATATTAAAATCGCTTTAGTTTTGGGCAGCGGTTTGGGTGGATTTGCTGAGGAATTTGAAAATGCGGTGGTAATTCCTTATGAGGAAATTCCGCATTTTAAGCGTTCGACCGTGAAGGGACACGCGGGGCAACTTGTGGTTGGGGAGGTCGAAGGCGTTCCCGTGGCGATTCAGCAGGGGCGTTATCATTATTATGAAGGTTACAAAATTGCTCAAGTCGTTTTTCCGATGCGTGTTTTCGGGATGCTCGGAGTCGAAACGGCGATTTTGACGAATGCGGCGGGGAGCGTTTTGACGAGTTTCAAACAGGGAAGTTTAATGCTCATCCGCGACCATATAAATATGATGGGAACGAGTCCTCTGCGTGGCGAAAATGACGAAAGATTCGGCGATAGATTTCCCGATATGACGCAGGTTTACGATGCCGATTTACAGGAAATCGCCAGCGAAGAAGCGGAAAAAATTGCACGGGAAAGATTTGAAAAAGGGATTGATAAAAATTTTGAACCGTTTTTGCGACGTGGTGTTTATTGTGCATTGTCGGGACCGAATTATGAAACGCCGGCTGAAATCCGTATGTATCGAATGCTCGGAGCGAGTGCGGTTGGAATGAGTACCGTTCCCGAAGCGATTGCGGCGAGGCATCAGGACATTAAAGTTTTGGGAATTTCGTGCATTACAAACTTAGCGGCGGGAATTACAAACGAAAAAATTGACCACGAGGAAGTTATGGAAACGGGGCAGCTCGTCGCCGATAAGTTTAAGGACTTGCTCCATCGAATCATAAGAAGAATTGGTTGGGAAAACAGTGAATCGGCGAATGCCTGATAGCTATTTACAAGGGAAAATAATCATGAAAGTTTTAATTATTTTATTGTTTGTCGGGATTAGTTTTTTTGCCTGTGATTTGGGGGGTTTGAATCAAAACCATAAATCCGAAAATGAAACATCAGCTTCAAGTTCACCTATAGAAACTGATGATTGTGGAAAACAGAACTATAAACATAAGTCAGAGACTGAGATAGCGGCGATGACTTCCGCTCAGAGGATCGAAGAAATGGTAAATGAGCAAATTTATCATATGCCGGCATTGGGGGATGACTATGGGTCATTAATAAACAAATACACCAAAAAAGACGGAATTAAAATACTACCTATATTGATAAAATATATGAACGATTATAATCCGAACAAATTTTCTGATTGTGATAGATACAGTATGCGTTTTTTTATTGCGACGGTGGAGGCAAGTAACCTTGACAACAATTTTATTCGGTTAAGAGGGACGAAAGAAGGACAATTAGCAATAGAGTCACTGGAACGCGGGATTGAGCGAATGAGAAAGGCGGGTTTTGATAAAGATGATCACCGAAAGAATGGTAATTATGAGTCTGCACTATTATATTTAGAACTGCTAGAAGGCATCAATATTCATGATGATGATATTATATCTACTCTACAAGCAAGACATAATATTCAAATGAATGAAAGCGAATCATTAAAGTTCAGCAATTTTCTGACATCGCTTGATCCGACATATCCTAGTTGGAGTGAGGTAGGCGAGTATGGACCTCCTCGAGTATTAGAGAATTCTGAAAAATACTATGAAGCCTATCTTAAATTCAAAGCAAAAAATTAATTTCGCATATTGGTTTTTTATTTTTCGCATTCATTCGCGGGCAGAATCTTATAAAATTCAAGGGAAAAAATCACAAATGATAATCGGAATATGCGGCGGAACGGGTTCGGGGAAAACAACGATTGCACGAAAAATAATTGAATCTGTCGGCAGGAAAAAAGTCATATTAATCGAGCAGGATTCTTATTACAGAAATCTCGAAGATATGCCGCTTGATGAACGCCATCAGGCAAATTTTGACCACCCGGATGCGATTGACAGCGAACTTCTGGTTAATCATATTAAACGTCTGAAAAACGGACACGAAGTTGAAATGCCCGTCTATGATTTTAAGACTCATACGAGAAACTCTGATACCGACACAATTAAACCAAAACCCGTTGTTATCGTTGAAGGGATTTTGATCTTTGCCGAACCGCGAGTTTTGAGTCTTTTGGATGTCCGTGTTTTTGTTGACACGCCGGACGATCTGCGTTTTATACGCCGCTTAAAACGCGATATTGCCGAACGTG
>JALZKH010000039.1 GCA_030859345.1 Acidobacteriota bacterium
CGCACATTTTATCAAAAGTTTTTCGTTCAACGCCGCAATATCGTTTAAAATTAGCGGCGGACAATTTATCAAGTTTTTCGTAGAGCATATTATTGATAGCTCTACCATTATTTACGTTACTTTTGCAAGAGTTCTATTATAATTTTTCTATTTGTCGCATTTTTCCGCGTTATTTTCATAGGGAATATATTTATTTATCACTTCTCCGCGTTATCAGAATATTTACTGCTATTGAGTACTTTTCGGAGTTCGTTTCGTAAACCAAATTACCAAACCAATTACCAAAACCAGAATTATTATTCCGATAAAATAAGTGTTTCCGAATATGCGTTTAATAATTCCGCTTTCTGAATCTGATTCGATTTCTTGTTCGTTGCTCAATCCATAAGCGGTATATCGTTGTGTATCTTTAAGAACCGCCGTCAGTTTATTTTCAGCTTCGCCGTCAACTGCAACCCGTGCAAATTTACCCATTGTTCCCGTCAAAGCACCCGCCCGTGAATGGCTGACGAAAAATACGTAAGTTTTAAATGATTTATCGGGCTGCGGAAAACTGATAATTCCCGTCAAAGACATCGAAGAATGAAAATAATGGTTTGCGTAGATTTGTTTTGAAATGCTCAAACCCTGCGGAATTTCTGCGTCGTTGTCTTTTTTATACAAAATCGTGTGCGTATTGATAATCACCGATTTGAAACCAACTCCGACTTTTTCCCATGTTGATAATTCCTCGATTCCATCCAATTTTTTGTTAGGATATTCCCGCACATATTCCTTAAATTCCGGTGCAAAATCATCAAGCCAAAGCAATCCGTCAAGCAAAGATTTCTGTTCGTCTGCCAAACTAAGCGGTTCGGGGTCGTCATTATAATCCATCAGAGCATCATCGCCGTTTTTCAAATAATCAGCGGTATGATCCACCATAATCTGCCTAATCAATTTCTCAGCCTTTTTATTTGCATCGGCGGAAGTCCAATCAATCGCGTTGAATTTTTCGATCATCGCCGATGATAAACTCCAACTGCAATCGCCGACTTTACAATCTTTTAAATTTCCAATTTCAGATTTATCAATTGAAAGTTTCTTCAAATCTAGTATTGTCGGCGGATTCCTAAAAATTCCGCGTTCTTCCGAAACTTCTTTTCTCTGTTTCTCAACCGCCCGCCGAAACGCTGCAAAAACAACATCACGAGGAGCATCCAATTTTATAGCCCCGCAAAAAGCAACTTCACCATCGCTTTTCGCTTTCAATTCTTTGACAATTATTTTCCCTTTCTCAAGTTCAGCAAGATTGTCCTTTGTGAATCCCGCACCTTCCGTCAAAACTTTTTTCACTTTTTCAAACGTAGGTTTTTGAGCAAAAATGTTGCTTGCAGTGAATAAAAATATTGCTGAAAGTGAAAAAAATATAAAAATATTCGAGAAGCGATTTGTCATAATAACCTTACAATTCCAAAAATGATCTTTCTTTTGTTAGTGTCTTTTTTATTATTTTCAGAAAAAAATTATCTTAACTCGCTGAAGATACTTCTCTTTTGTCTTTATAACGTTTCTGATACATCGGGAATTTCTCCGTCAATTCCGCAACTTCTTTTTTGACTCTCGTCTGAACTTCTTCTGAATCAACATCGTGAACCATTTCAGCGATCAATTTTGCGATGAGTCGCATTTCGTCTTCCTTCATTCCGCGAGTCGTTAAAGCGGGCGTTCCCAGACGAATTCCCGATGCGATAAAAGGTTTATTTTGGTCAAACGGAATCGTATTTTTATTAACCGTAATATGTACCGCATCCAGTGCCTTTTCAGCTTTTTTGCCCGTTATTCCTTTGCCTCCTTGATAGACATCAACTAAAACCAAATGATTATCTGTTCCGCCTGAAACAAGCCGCAAACCTTGATTTTTCAGTTCATCTGCTAAAGCCTGAGCATTATCTAAAATTTGTTGCTGATACGATTTAAAATCCGTATGCAACGCTTCACCAAACACAACTGCTTTTGCTGCGATGATATGAACAAGCGGACCGCCCTGAATTCCGGGGAAAACATTTCGGTCAACATCTTTTTTGAATTCTTCACGGCAAAGAATCAAACCGCCGCGTGGTCCACGCAAGGTTTTATGCGTTGTCGTCGTAACAAATTCACAATGCTGAACGGGCGATGGATGCAAACCTGTTGCGACTAATCCGGCAATGTGTGCAATGTCCGCCATCACAACCGCACCGATTGATCTGGCGATTTGTCCAATGCGTTCAAAATCAATAATTCGCGGATAAGCCGAAGCACCGCAGACGATCATTTTTGGTTTTTCTTCTTCGGCAATGCGTTGCAGTTCGTCGTAATCAATCCTTTCGGTATCTTTAGAAACGCCGTAATCCGCGACTTCATAACTCAAACCCGAAAAATTCAGCGGATGTCCGTGTGTCAGATGTCCGCCGTGTTCCAATTTCATTCCGAGAATCTTGTCGCCGTGTTCAATCGCCGACATATAAACGGCAGTATTCGCCTGAGAACCCGAATGCGGTTGAACATTCGCGTGTTCCGCCCCGAAAATCTCTTTTGCACGATCAATCGCCAACTGCTCGACAACATCGGCAAATTCGCATCCGCCGTAATAACGCTTATTCGGATAACCTTCGGCATATTTATTCGTAAAAACCGAACCCATCGCCTGCAAAACCGCTTCGGAAACAAAATTCTCCGACGCAATCAATTCCAACCCGTCCGCCTGCCGACGCACCTCATCATCAATCGCACCTCGCACGATCGGATCAACTTCCGCTAAATCTGCTGTAAAAAATTTGTTCATATTAAATTATTATTTTTATTTATTTTTCTCGAAAGAATTATCTTTTTTGCCTTTAACAAAATTTATTTGTGAAATTCCATAAACTGCCTCTAATTATCCCTTTATTTCTGCTAAATCTGCTTTAGAAACTTTGTTATAAATTAATTTTTAATGTTTATATTGAATTGAATTTTAACCGAATTATTAATGATTCACAAAACATCAAACTTCAATATAAATCCAAGCAAAATAAATCACCAAAATCGCCCTCAAGCTCCACGCGATTGTGCGAATCCAGTTTGTATTGACCAATAAACGATGTGCTTCGGCATCGAAACTATTTGCAAGTTTATTATGAAGCGGAATTTGGATGAAAAATGTCGAAGCCCAGACTATTAAAGTTAAAATTAATCCGACATAGAGCAATCTTACATCAATGTTTTGCGGTGGATAGAAAATTATTAAAATTGACGTGAAGAGTTCAATAATCATTGACGGAGCAACGACGGGCGTTATCCAAAATGTGTGAGCGGCGTGATATTTCGGGAAGTTATCGGTGTTGACGTGAGAAAAAAATGGATATTGGACGAGCTGGATGATCCAAATCACGCCGAGCATTATCAAAGTTGAAGCTATTTGTAAGATAAATAGAATTTTTTCCATAAGCCGAACTAATTTGTTCTCAAAAACAAAAGAGCCGTTACCTTTCTGATAACAACTCTTTTTGCTTTACTGCCCTTGTTCGTTCTAACTTCCCTTGCTCGTTCTTTAAGTTCTTGTTTCTTACGTGAATTTTGCAAACACCAAAAAAATTATGAACTAATCACCTCAAATTTTAACATTTTAGAAATGAGCGATTTGAGCGGATTTAGAATATATCCAAGCAACTTGTTTTGTCAAGTTTCAAAACTGACTTTATATTATTTACCTAGTTGTGGTAATGTATCTAGTTTACTAAAATCAAATGCTCTTGTGCGTTTTGAGCGTTTGGTGTAACATCAAAAAGGATTGGTTTATATGGACTCAAAATGCCTTACAACAAAAGAGGTAGCACGTTTATGTCGGGTTAGTGATGCGACGGTGAAGCGTTGGGAAGAAGCCGGATTGATAAAATCCGAGCGGACGAGCGGCGGACACAGGCGTTTTCGGGCGGAAGAAATTGCCCGTTTTCAGCAAAAACAGCAGCTTGGATTGAAAATCGAACACGGCGATGAATCTGTTATTACGGCTCAAAGCCGTCGGCGTATAGACAAGGAACTTTGCGATTCCGAACTTTTTCACTCGTTGGTCGCAGGACGCGAAGAAGAAGTTGCGAATATGCTCATCAATGAATTTCTTAACGGAAAGTCAATTACCGAACTTTTCGACGGCTCGATCTCAAAAGCAATGACAAGAATCGGCGAACTCTGGTTTGAAGGAAAATTATCAATCGCTCACGAACATCTCGCAACGAGAGCATTAATTTGTGCGTTGCATAAACTTAGAAATATCGTACCTTTGTGCGAACCCTGTCATAAATTGGCTATTTGTTTTGCATTTGAAGGAGATTTTCACGAACTTCCGACATATCTTGCTCAAATGACTTTTGAAAGCGAAGGCTGGGAAGTAATGAATTTTGGTGCAAACACTCCGCTTTATGCAATTGCCGATGAAGTTTTGCATCATTCACCCAATATTCTCTGTATGTCATCAACGGTTATGAGCGATATTGAGCGATCTTCACGCGATTATGCAGATTTTCTTGAAAAAATTAACAAAAAAAATCTTCCGATAGTTCTCGGCGGTCATACATTTGCAGACAAAAAAATCCGCAATCGTTTTTCAGCAGATTTTTATCCCAAGTCTTTTACACAAGTTGCCGAGATTGTTAAAGATTATTCGTAAACATTATTCCGATGAAAATCTATGTTTCCAAAAACGACGGTTTAAGCTGTCATTTTTTTTATTTAAAGAAATGTTTTTGATTTTTTAACTTTTTACTTTTAACTTTTTACTTGAATTATGCGTTGGTCAAATTATTTCATACATACTTTAAGCCGCTTCGTGTAACGGTCGTGAAAGGTTTTAATGATGAATTTGTCGAATTAACAAACCGACGGACAAAGGAAACGGTTAAAATATCAACTAATGAAATTGCTGAAGAAATAAGTGATTTATTTAACAACTAGAAAAATCATTTCAAACTATAAGCCAAATGCGTTAAAATCATATCTGAATGAATTCTGAAAAAATAAAAGTTTTGTGTTTGAGTGTTTTGTTGTTGCTGCTTTTTGCAGGAACTACGATTGCACAGGATTATCTGCCTGAACTTGTCAGACAAATCAAACCTTCCGCCGTTGCCATCGAAACCTTTGATGCAAACGGGAAAACACTCTCACGCGGGAGCGGATTTTTTATTGATACCGATAAAATTGTAACCAATCGCCACGTTATCGAAAAATCAAATCGGGTTGAAATTCATTTAACAAACGGCGGAAAATATACGGCTCGCGGGATTTTGGCGATTGACGGCGAAGGCGATCTGGCAATTTTGCAGGTTTCAGTTCCGCCGGCTTTTGCAAGACCTCTGCCAATTGTTCTAACGACTCCCGAAGAAGGCGAATCGATCGTAGTGATCGGGAATCCTTACGGCTTGGAAGGTTCGGTTTCAAACGGCATCGTTTCCGCCGTTCGTGAAATTCCGGGTTACGGAAAAATTATACAGATCACCGCACCGATCTCGCCCGGTTCAAGCGGTTCACCTGTCGTAAATATGCGTGGACAAGTTATCGGAGTGGCGACGCTGCAGGCGGATGAAGGACAAGGTTTGAATTTTGCCGTGCCTTCGGAAAGAATTTCCCAGATAAAGCTCGGCGAATTGCAGACATTTGCAACTGTTTCCAAAACGACTTCACAAAACAAACGCTCCATTGCAGAAAAACTTTACTCGCGTGGTTTGCAGCATTTATCGAATGACGATTATGCCAAAGCACTTCCCTATTTTGAAGAAGCAGTAAAAAGCGACCCGAATTACGCCGAAGCGTGGTATCAGGTAGGTTTTACATACGGAATGCTCGGCAAACATAACGAAGCCTTAAAAGCATCGGAAAAAGCTGCAAAACTTCGTCCCGAATTAGCGGAAACTTATATCAATATCGGTGCGTCAAGTTTTGCCTTGGACAAATTCAAGGAAGCTGCCGCCGCATATAAAACCGCCGCAAAACTTAATCAAAATGATCCTGATCTGCAGTTTTCCCTGGGATTGACATATAACAAACTTGGAAGTGTCGGTGAAGAAATCCTTGCATACCGGCGGGCAATCGAACTCAAGCCCGATCACGCGGAAGCCATCGAGAATTTGGGTTTGGCATACTTTAAACAAAAAAGATATGCACAGGCGATTCAGGCATTTATAAACCTGCAAAGCTACAAATCCAATGCGGAAACTTATAATTATCTGGGTGAAAGTTATCTTGAAACACAAAAATTTGACGAAAGCATAAACGCCTTCACAACCGCCGTGAATATGAATTCGGGATTTGAAGAAGCCCGATATAATTTAGGTCGGGCTTATCTGAAACAGGGAAAACGCGATATGGCTCAGATTCAATATGAGATTTTGCAGGCAAATAGTTCTGATTGGGCTGACAAACTTTATATTCTCCTTAATCCTTAGCCTTTTTTACAATCGGTTCACTTATTTTGTTTTCTATTACTTCACTTACCAATGCGGTTAAAAAATTATTTTGAATCGTCGGATTACTCGTAATATCGTCGTGGTTTTCACATACAAAAAGTGCGGAGGTTAGAGGCAGAAGCGAATCGAATAAAATACTTCTGCGTCTGCTGTCGGCAAGCGTTTCGGCAAGCGTTGAACGTCTCGTAACACGCCCGTCACCCGGAGCGATCATAATTTTACGCAGCATTTCATCAGAAACTTTCTCACCTTTTGAATTTTTAAATGAGTGTGGCTTCGTCAAGGTTGTCCATTTATCATCCTTCCCGTTTTTATAGAGAACAACGGCATCTAAAGTTTCAATACAATCACCACCGATTATGAACATTCCAACCGAAACCCTTTTTGACGTAAAAGCATCTAGTGCCTGATGAAATTTTTGTGCCCGATTCAAAACCGTTTCAAAATATCGTTCAAATTTCCCGAGTTCAGCCGGAGAGAAATCTTTTAAATATTTTTCATCGCTGTAAACCGACCAGTTATACTTTCTCCAGGTTTCTACATCATATAGATTAACTCTTAAATCCTTCAGATCTTCATCATAAAAATGTTCGGTTTTCGGATGTGGAAGCAGTTGAAAGATAGAAGGCATTGTCGCAATATCCAGCGGCGAAAGGTTTCTGATATACGGCAACTCTGTTCCTGCACCTATGCTCGAAGTGCCTTTTAATACCGCATCAATGGTTTCCATCGAACCTTCATTCGGTGTTCCGAAAAAGAAAATTTTGCTGAAATATCTTTCGCCGATCCAATTCGGCTTGGGAACTCCAACCGGCAGATCTGCCGCACCATACATCGCCGCATATCTTGCTATCAAACCGCCCATCGAATGTGCCAAAACATTAAATTTTATATTTGGATTTTTTGTCTTTCTTTTTATTTCATCAATTTTTTTTATGAGTATTTGAGCCGTTTCTACATTATCGCGTCGCCAATCATATGGGAAAACAAAAAACTTATCATTAATATTTTGCGGCGGATCATCCCACGAGGCTTCTTCATAACCTCCGTATTTTTCGAGCGAGTTTATCAAACCCTGATAAACTTTGATATTCGGCAAAAGTTTCAAATCCACTTCACGGATTATATCGCCCGGAACAAGTTTATCGCGGCTTGCTCTTAAACTGGTAGTAATCGGTAATTCCAGATCATCTTTCCCGGAACGCTTGAAACTGAACCAAACCTTTTCTTTTGTTTCCGAATTAACGAGTTCAGAACCCAAAATTCCGGGAATTATAATTATCGGGCGTTTACCTTTCCGCATTTTTGCATCTTTGTAGATTACAGCTAAATCAGGCTCTTTTTGTGCAAATGCCGAATTTTGAGAAAATATAATTACCGAAACAATACCTAAAACGACGAAGAAAAAGCGTATATTTTTTTTCATATAAATTAATTTTTCCATTTGCGGTTAATCAGACTTGCGACAAAACCCGCACCGAAACCATTGTCTATATTTACCACCGTAACATTAGACGCACAGGAATTTAACATTCCTAAAAGTGCGGCGATTCCATTAAAAGATGCACCGTAACCGATACTGGTTGGCACAGCAATCACCGGAACTTTAACGAGCCCGCCGACTACCGACGGCAAAGCTCCTTCCATCCCGGCAACGACTATAATTACACGCGATTCTTGCAGGATTTCCCTTTCCGACAAAATTCTGTGAATTCCCGCAACTCCCGCATCCCAAATTCTCGTTACGCTATTGCCCATAGTTTCCGCCGTCAAAGCCGCTTCTTCCGCGACGGGAATATCACTCGTTCCGGCGGTAACGACGGAAATTTCACCAACGCCCAAATCTTCTTTCTCACGAAAAACCCGAATTAAATTCGCCTGCTCGTGCCATTCGGATTCTATAAAAACATTACGGATTTCGCCGTAAATTTCCGCATTCGTGCGTGTGATTAAAACATTTGGTGAGTGTGCGACGAGCCTTTCAAAAATCCCTAAAATCTGTTCTTTTGTTTTCCCTTCACCAAAAATAACTTCGGGAAAGCCTTGCCGGTCAGCACGGGCGTGATCAATTCGTGCATAACCGATGTCTTCATAAGATAAATTTTTAAGTGCTTCGGTTGCTTCGATTAAAGAAATATGTCCTTTGTTATGAGAATTTAAGATGTTTTCTATGTCGCTCGTTTTCATATTTTATTTAAGCTCTTTCCTTTTTCAAAAAAATAAAGAATATCATTTAAAATAAAAAATCGGCGAGTCGAAACCTGCCGATTTTTTTTACGAAATTTGAAGTTTTACGTCGATTGACTAAATAAATGCGAATCAGTAGTTGAAAAATTCTGATATTGATAATAAAGAACTTACGCTATTAAGTTCATATCCGCAACTAAAATAGTAGCTGTAAGTTGTTGATTTTACTAGACCAATTTCAACTACTGATTCGCATATAAATATACAGATGTATTTATATGTTTTAGAAATTTTTATAAATACTGATGCAACATATTCTTTTCCCGCCAAGTTTAGCAAGACTTCATTTTTCAGGATTTTCTGAGCGTTCATCATAGTTTCCTTATTTGGTCTTTCAACCGAAATTATGTTTTGCAAGCATCGTGCCAAATATCAGATAATCAACTTTTCCCTAATAAATACTTGGCTTTTTTGTTTGATAGCAATAATTTATTATAAAATTTAGATTTTGATTTAACCAATCTGACTGATTTCCTTGAGTCAAAATGATTTGTTTTGAGTCAAAATACTAATCAATTTTAAACTGATTATTTTGTTTATTGGCATAACTATTCTTAAAAGTGCTAAAGTTATTTAACCTAAATAATTTACTATGGAATTAACAGTCGCTATCACAGGTGCTTCCGGCACGGTTTACGCATATCGGACTCTGCAGATGCTTGCCGCCAGCGGAACAATCAAAACTATCAATCTGATAATGTCGAGTGTTGTTCCAACCGTCGCACAAGTTGAAATGAAAGCTGATTTGCGGGACGCTGATACAAACAAGATTAATGAATGGCTTGGTTTGGAAAAAGATTCCAAAATAATCAGATTTTGGCGGCTTGATAATTTCGCGGCGAAACCTTCTTCGGGTTCAAATAAACAGGAAGGAATGATAATCGTGCCGTGTTCGATGGGGACGCTCGGAGCGATTGCTTCGGGTGCGATCACAAATCTAATTCACCGGGCGGCAGACGTTACGTTAAAGGAAAGAAGAAAACTTGTTTTAGTTCCGCGTGAAACTCCTTACAGTTCGATACATCTGGAAAATATGCTCAAACTTTCTCACGCCGGAGCAAGTATTCTGCCCGCTTCACCGGGGTTTTATCATCGCCCGGATTCTATCGAAGAACTCGTTGACCATATGTGCTTTCGCATTTTAGACCAATTCGACATTCCGCATTCAAAGAAAACGCAATGGACCGGCGAAGAGGTTAAAATAGAAGATTAAATTATGAAAAAACTATTTCTTATATTAATTCTTATATTTTCATCAATAAATATTACCGCCCAAAGCAAAGAGCGTTTTGCAAAACCTGTTGATGAAGCTGTAAATGATGTTTCGTTAAAGGTTTTTAGAGATTCACTGATTCAGACCGTTAAGCAAAAAGACAAAAAACAATTAATTTCTGCACTCGATAAAAATATTAAAGTCAGTTTTGGAACTGATTCGGGAATTCAAGACTTCAGGAAATTTTGGAATTTGGATAGTCCTCAAACAAAACTTTGGGATGAACTGCTTTTGGTTTTGGAAAATGGTGGAAGTTTTACCGTCGAAGGTAAAGATAAAACATTCTGTGCACCTTATCTTTTCCTGAATTTTCCTGAGGATTTGGATGCTTTTACTTATAATGCCATTTTTGGTGATAACGTAAATTTAAGGGAAAAACCGAATTTGTCTTCTAAAGTTGTTACGCAATTATCTTACAATGTTGTCAAAATTGATTTTGAAAACTCCGTAACTTCAACTACTGATCCTAATAAATACATTTGGACAAAAATAAACACGCTTGGAGATAAAACGGGCTATGTGAGTGCAGATTTTGTTCGCAGTCCAATTGATTATCGGGCTTGCTTTCAAAAAATTAATGGAAGCTGGAAAATGACCGCCTTCGTCGCCGGAGATTAGATGTCAGACAAAACAATTATAAGATTCGATAATCGCGTTGAAAACTATGTAAAATACCGCCCGCATTATCCGCTTGAAGTTTTGGAATTTTTCCGTGATGAATTGAATTTGAAAAAATCTTCCGTAATTGCCGACATCGGTTCGGGAACCGGAATTTCTTCAAAACTTTTTCTTGAAAACGGTAATAAAGTTTTTGGCATTGAACCGAATAAATTAATGCGGGAAGCCTCGGTGGAATATTTGAAGGATTATCCGAATTTCAAAGTAATTGACGGAACATCTGAAAACACTACACTTGAAGATAAATATGTTGATTTCATCATTGCAGCTCAGGCGTTTCATTGGTTTAACCCGGCAAAAACTTTAACAGAATTCCGTCGCATTTTACGTAAAAACGCTTTTGTTTCATTGATCTGGAATGAACGCCAACTTGATACCAATAAATTTTTGCGGGATTACGAGAACCTTTTGACTGAATTTGGATCAGATTATGAAAATGTTCGACACGATAAAATTACGAAAAAATCTTTAAATGAATTTTTCAAAACAAATATTTACAGAAAAACATTTGAAAATTCGCAAACGCTCGATTTTAACGGCTTGCTGGGAAGACTTTTATCATCATCATATATGCCTTCCGAAGAAAATCCACTTTTTGAAGAGATGAAAAAAAGTTTAAAACAGCTTTTTGCAGAACACGCGAGAAAGGGTAAAATAAAAGTTTTGTATAACACAAATATTTTTTATACAAAACTTTAAGCATTATGGAAACTGCATCAGAAAAAACTGAAACACGAACAATATCCGTTGCACATTCGCCCGATTCGGACGATGCTTTTATGTTTTACGGTTTAGCAACTAACAAACTTGAAACTGACGGTTTGAAGTTTGAACATACGCTCAAAGATATTCAATCTTTAAATGAAGACGCAAAAAACGGAGTTTTTGACGTATCGGCGATCAGCTTCCACGCTTATTGCTATGTTGACGACAAATACGCACTTCTGCCGCACGGAGCAAGCATCGGCGATAATTATGGTCCGATTCTTGTTGCCAAAGAGCCGCGTCCCGTCGAAGATATTCCAAACATGAAAATCGCAGTTCCGGGTGAATTGACGAGTGCATATCTTGCGATGCGGATTTATAATCAGGATTTTGAATACGAGGTCGTCCCATTTGACGAAATTATTGATGCTGTCCAAAAGGGCAAGTTCGATGCAGGGTTATTAATTCACGAAGGACAGCTTTTTTACAAACAAATCGGTTTGGACAAAGTTCTGGATTTAGGCGAATGGTGGCATTCCGAAACGGGTTTACCGCTGCCGATGGGCGGAAACGTCATCAAACGCGATCTCGGCGAAGACCTAATGCGTGAGGTATCAAAGCATCTGAAAAAAAGCATCGAATATTCAATGGATAACCGCGAAGATGCTCTGGCATACGCAATGCAGTTCGCCCGCGATATGCCGCCGGAATTAGCCGATAGATTTGTCGCAATGTGGGTAAATGATTTAACTTTAGATTACGGTGAACGCGGCAGAGAAGGTGTTAAAGTTTTATTGGACAGAGGTTTTGAGAAAGGTATAATTCCGCACAAAGTTGATATTGAATTTGTCGATTAACTTTTTTTTTAATTTTCTTATAAAAAAGCGATGCTAATAATCAAGCATCGCTTTTTTGTTAAAAAAATTCTTTAAACTTATTTTGAACTAACGGCATCTATCTTTTAGCTTTAGAAAAATATCTACAGGAAACATTTTATGAATAAAGGACGCATTATTTTATTGGGTTTAGTGATTTTATGTCTTTCGACAATAAATATTTTTGCTCAGGAAGGCGAAATTGTCAGGAACAATCTGAATTCAGTTGAAATTGACAGTATCATCGAAAAATTTACAAAGAACGAAGATGATTTTCGGTATGCTTTGACAAACTACGTTTTTGACCGAAGTGCAACGATTCAGACAATAGGTTTGGGCGGTTTGATAACGGGAACATATCGCCGTGATTCATTTTTGACCTTTAAGAAAACAGGAGAAAGATTTGAAAGAATCACATATTTTCCAATTCCGACAATCAAAGAATTAGTAATTACACCGCAAGATTTGGAAGATTTGGGCGGAGTTAATCCCTTCGCAATAAATCCTCAGGATATTAAAGATTATACTTTTTCTTATTTAGGCAAACAGAAAATTGATGAACTGAACACACACGTTTTTGATGTTCGTCCGAAAATCGTTAATGAAAAATCCAAAAAACGATATTTCGTCGGCAGAATCTGGGTTGACGACAGAGATTTGATGATCGTCAAATCAAAAGGAAAAGGAATTCCCGAAACAAAAGACGCGAAATATCCGGTAGTCGAAACCTGGAGGACGAATGTTGACGGAAAATATTGGTTTCCGGCTTATTCTTCATCAAACGACGAACTCGTTTTCGGCAGCGGACAAGTAGTAAAAATGCGTCTGCGTGTGAGTTATGATAATTATAAACGCGGTCGAAGTGAGGTGATTATTCTGGATGATGATGGAACTGAGATTGAAACTAAGAAAGATAATTCAAAAGAAAATAATGATTCAGCTCCACCAACTTCCGAAAAGAAACCTTAACTGCCTTAACTTTCAAATTGTAAAAAAGTTTTGCCTGAATTTAGATAATTTAAGCAAAACTTTTTTATTTAAAGGAATTTCTAATTTATATTTGTAAGTCCTGCTTTATAACTGTATTTTTGTGGTCAATTTTCAGCTAATGTGTTATAAATTTTATATGTTTGTGCAAAAGTCATTGAAATCAATCCTTAACCAACTCGGAATTGCTCCGAAAGAATCCTGTTGTCTTTAAATTACCTATAAATATCAGCATTCATTATTTATAAATTTGACTATCCAATCCAACTGTTTTGGATAAGTCATACATCTTATTGTAAATTATACATTTAGGAGTTTTAAATGAAAGCAAACTTTCTGTTGTTGATAATATTACTTTTCGTTTTCAGCATTTCTGGACTGGGTCAAAAATCATCTTCTGGGGATTGCCAACAATCTTTCTCTACAAAATTTGATGAATTTGAATTTACAAATTTTGAAGATATTAAGGAACGCTTGGATTTATATGGATTACAAATAAAAAATCTAAATGCTCAAGGTGTAATTGTAAGTTATGGTGGTAAGATGACGGAAACAAATCAGTTTCGGTCTATCGGTTATAAAGTTGAAGAATATTTAACTGATAAATTTAGTTTACACAAATACGTAACGCTTTCTATGATTAACGGTGGACATCGGGAAGAACCTTCGATTGAGTTATTTATCAAACCGCAAACTTGCAGTAGCAATCCGCAACCAACTCCAAGTTTGAGTTATGATGAAATTACATACAAAGAAGAAATTTCTTTTTTCTCAAAAGAAATTGTGCAGAAAAAGATTGGAGAATTAGAATTGCTCGTTGTTCAAAAAGTAGAACCGGCATATCCTCCCGCTGCAAAAGCAGTTAGAGCAAGAGGAAAAATTATGTTTTTAATAACAGTAAATGAAGAAGGAAATGTAATAAAAGCCATTGCACTTGACGGACACCCATTGCTAAAAACAGCATCAGTAAATGCTGTCCAAAAGCGGAAATATCAAATACTAAAACATAACGAAAAGCCAATAAATTATGGTGGCAAAGTAGTCATAGATTGGGATGTTATAGCTGACAAATGGGAATCGGAATACGACATTGTAAATAACTAAAATGCTTAAATTTCATAACACTTTATCGGGAAAAGTTGAAGAATTTGTGCCTTTGGAAGAAGGCAAGGTTAAATTTTATATGTGCGGTCCGACGGTTTGGGATTTTGCACATATCGGTAATTTTCGCTCGTTCACGTTTGCGGACGTTTTGCAGCGTTATCTTAAATTCAAGGATTACGATGTGAATTATGTGATGAATTTGACGGATGTTGATGATCGCATTATTAACGAATCAGCGAAAAAAGGTGTTTCGATTGAAGAAATGACCGCACCGTTTATTGTTGCATTTAATGAAGATATGGCATCACTTGGAAATCAAATGCCCGATGTTCTGCCAAAAGCCACTGAACATATTCGGGAAATGATCGAGATTATTCAAAAACTGCTTGATAACGGTAAGGCTTACGAATCGGACGGTTCGATCTATTATCGAATTTCGGGTTTTCCAGAATACGGCAAACTCTCAAAAATCAAATTTGAGGGTAATGTCGCAGGCGGAAGCAAACGGATTGATACCGATAAATACGAAAAAGAAGATGCAAGAGATTTTGCACTTTGGAAACTCGTCGGCGAAGATGAAACGCCGGGTTGGGACGCACCTTTCGGTCGTGGTCGTCCGGGTTGGCACATCGAATGCTCGGCAATGTCTATGAAATACTTGGGCGAAACATTCGACATTCACGCGGGCGGAATTGACCTGCAATTTCCGCATCACGAAAACGAAATTGCACAATCGGAAGGCTCGACGGGAAAACTGTTTTCAAAATACTGGCTGCACGGTGAATTTTTGAAAATTGACAACGACACGATGAGCAAATCTCTCGGCAATGCTCATACTTTACGGGATATTGTCGGACAGGGATTTTCGCCTTTGGCAATTCGATATTTACTGATTTCCGTTCCTTATCGAAGACAACTGAACTTTACTTTCGACGGCTTGAAAGGTTCGGAAACTGCGGTTGAACGCTTACAGCAATTTCGGCTTTTGGTTAAAGAAGCAAACACGAAAAGCGGTTCGGATTCTAAGGTTAGATCATTGGTTGAAAAATCTTTAGAGGAATTTGAAAAATCTTTGGACGATGATCTGAACACTTCGCAGGCACTTGCGGCAATTCACAATCTTGTGCGGGAAGTTAATACAATTTTGACCGAAAATGGTTTAGAAGCAGACGATCAAAAAGCAGTTCTTGAAGCAATTGAAACATTTGATTCAGTTCTTGGAATTTTCGGCGAAGAACAAACTGAGATTCTTGATGAAGAAATTGAAAAACTAATCGAAGAACGACAAACTGCAAGACACAATCGGGATTTTCATCGTTCTGATGAAATTCGTGATGAATTGGCGGAAAAAGGAATAATTCTCGAAGATACAAAGGACGGTGTGCGTTGGAAAAGGAAATAAGCAAAAAAGATAAAATTGCGGGTTGCTTGATAGTTAAATTTTCCAAATCCAATGCACTTTATAGTTTCATTCGACAATTTCAAACTGGACAAACTGTACGGCGATTTTGTTTTTTTCTTTTGCTGAAGGATCGGTAACGATAATTTGCAAAATATAATTTCCTATTTCCATATCTGCTCCCAAGTTTATTGCACTAGAGGCTTGGATACGTTGTAGATCAGTTTGTCCCGAAATATCTATCGGTTGTGGTTTGCCTTCAAAAATGAGTTCACCGTCACGAAAAATTCTTGTTCTAATGGTTAGATTATTTGCAGAATTTGGTTTTGCATTGTAAATCTCAAAACCATAACGCAAAACTCTGCCGCGTTTGAAATCTCTTAGCACAGTATTGGTCATTGAGTCAGAAGGCTTTTCGTTTTTATCAACGGAAATGGTTGTCTTATTTTTTTGTTGCTGACTTTTGCTCCATTGTTCAAATGATAAATCTTCCAAAACGATTCCCGAAAGTGTTAAACGCTCATCTTTCAGATTCGGAACTTCGATAAATTGACTTGCCGAACCAACTTTTTCCGTGGCGTGGTCCCGAACAGCAACTCGCATTTGATACGCACCCGGTTTTTTGACCGGAAAAGTGAAAACATAAACAAATCCTTCGTCAACAAGTTTTTGATATTCTTCCTTTTTAAGATTGAGCGTATAAGTTTGATTGATTTGGTCAGCGACAGTTCCATTGTCGCCGAAACTCATTGCCAAAATGTCAAAAGCCGCTTTTTTTCTACCGTTTGACTCATCGGTAAATTTCAAATCTTTGGCATTTACATACAAAAGAGAATTGACATAAGAACCTTGTTTTTTATTATTGCTGAAAAGCGTATTTAACCGCAAGGAAATATCATTGACTGCAAAAGGCGAGGTCAAAGCGTTTGTAATTTGCTGATACGGTGTCAGATTTTGTGTCGGTTTTTTTATTTGCTCATCGCTGATGCCCAAAAAACCGCTTCTATATCGAACATTTGAGTCCTTCCTGTTCACTTTAATTTCTATTTTATTAAAACGCTGTTTTTTCGGGTCAAATGTTTCATCATTCGGTTCATATCCAACTAAATAATAACTCTGATCGTTAAGTATTTTACGAATGCCGCCGCTCAGATCGTTGGTATTTAAAATTGTAAAACCGCCTGTTTCTTTTGATAAAAAAGCCAATCCTTCTTGAGTATTAAAAAATTCATCCCTGCGATCTTGGACAATCCTTTGTCGTTTTCTCGGATCAATAAAGTCTGCTTGTTCTGATTTGCCATAAAAACTGTCTTGTGCGGTAAAAGCAATCGGTTGTAATCCTCTGGCATCCATTGAATATATGACAACAGATGCACGGTTTGCTTCATCAATCAGTCTCCGCAAATTTTGTAAAACAATACCCGATTCGCCTGTTCCTTGGGTAGGTAAATTGAAAAGTTGAAATCCATCCGACAAAAGCATTACCGATTTACGACCCGGCAATTCCTTCATTCCGCGAACAACGTAACCAATCGCACCAAGAGATCCGGTTACAAAGGAATTTGTCCGAAAATCATTAGCATTTTTTGAGAAATCTCTTGAAGCCTTTGATAGATCGGATTGAATTCCTGCTGATCTTTCATTGACTGCAGTTGTTAAACCCGTATCGCCGTCAATATTGTCGCCGGGAGTTTTTATTTTAATAGCAACTTTGTCATTGTCATAAGGATCGGCTTCATAGGGAGCAAAAGCACCGACCGCTCCCGCCCCGCTTGTGTTCCAACGAACTTTTTCAATCGCGGCATAAAGTATGCGTTTGTCGGATGTAAATTGTTGCAACGCACCGATTCCTCCGCCCGTGCGAATAATCGCAACTAGATCGCCCGATTGCATTTGTTCATCTACGAATTTTTTCAAGGCTTTGCGAACAAAAATTACACTTTCAAACGAAAGCGTCAAATCGTCAACAACGAGTGCAATCGTTCTTTTGATCTGTGTCGGTTGGATATTTACAGGCGGTGCAATGAATTTATCATTTTTGTTTGTCTTTGCTGTCGGCTGATTAGATTGTGAGCCGTCGGAAATAAAAGAGGAATTTGTAATATTTTGTTTTACACCGTTTTCATAAATTTCAAAATCTTCAGTTTTCAAATCTCTGATAATTTTGCCATTTTTGTCGGTAACAGTTACATCCAATTGAATTAATGCGGTAGAAATTTTAACCACGTCATCATCATCGGATATTGGTGGAGTCGGTGAAACGGTTTGAGAGAAATTAGATAGAACAAATAAAGAAATAAAACAAAATAACGCAATAACTTTTTTCATTTTTAATCTCCGAAAACAGATTTTTTGTAATTATACAATATAAATTTAAAATTTTACTATTTATTTTTTTACATGAATTTCAGATATTCGCCGTTAAAATATGACTTGACTCACTTTGTTTTTAAACACAAACCCATTGTTAAGCACCAAGTAAATAGTAAATAGTTAATAGTGAAATAGAAAATAGTAAGATTCAAGAACTATGGGGATTAGCGGATTAAAGCATAATTCCTTCGCACAATTTGCCGTCAATGCTTGTGTAATTTAGATTAACTTCGGCGAAAGTGTCCGTTTCTTTGCAATACGCGAGGCAGGTTTCAAAAGGTTTTGAATAAATATGTATGCTGACGGCGGGTTCGTTAAATTCGGGAAGATTTAAGATTTGGTGAATCGGTTGTTCGAGTTCGACTTTGGCGGCAAGACATTCGGCTAGATCGAATTTATCAGTTTCTTCTAACTTACAATAATTTGTGTATTCATTAATTTCCAAAGCCTTAAAATTCTGTCCGCGAAGTTTGCCGATGGGGACGGTCATCCAACACATTTGGTCAGCGTGATTATGAATTTTTGAAACCTGTCCCTTTTGCCAACAAATCGCCATCAATTCAAAGCGTTCGTCCTTGTAAACTAAATTCCGCGTGTAGAATTTCTCGCTCCAATTGAAATACCGTTCGATTGAATCAATTTCGACTGGATTATCGGTAAGAAATTGATAGACGGGATCGCAGTGAAATTCTTCGTCGGGAATTTCGCACAAGCCTTTGATTAAATTTTGAATTGAAACTTTTTGCATTTTATTCACCACAGAGCCACAGAGTTCACAGAGAATACTAAATTATTATTGAAAGTCTTTCAAGTTTTAAGTATTTTCAAAAAAAATCTCAGTGTCCTCTGTGGCTCTGTGGTGAAAATTCTTATTGTGATTTTTGCAAAAACGCGATGAATTCCTGCGGATCGCGGGTTAATCCGGGAAACGCCGCCGTCGGTTTGCCGTCGCTGTTCATAATTGCATAAAACGGAAGTGCAACTGTTTGGAAAGTTTTCTCTTGAAATTGCTGCTGTTGATAATATATTTCGCCTTCGCCATCTGTATAGAGACTTACTAAAACATACTTTTTCATTTCGCGGCGAACTTCGGGACGCGGGAACATATTTGCTTCCATCCAACGGCAATTCGTGCAAGTGTAGCCTGTGAAATCTACGAAGACTTTTTTGTTTTCCTGCTTGGCAATTTCGAGTGCTTTTTTCAAATCGTTTTTAATAAATTTGAGTTCTTTATCCTTATCGCCCAAAACATTCAAACGCGATTCGGCATTTTTCGGCGGTAGAAATGATTCGATCTCACCGAGTTTTTTGCCCAAAATTCCCGTTGTTAAATAAACTCCCAAAGCAAATGCGGCAACTGCAACAATTATTCGCAATGGCGTGATTTTTTTAACGGGTGAATCAAGTTTGAATTTGAAAACTCCTAAAACGTAAAGCCCGATGGCGATTGCTATTAAAACCCATAAAACAAGAACAACTTCGCGGTTGAAAATCGTTCCGTAATTCAACATATCAGCCGATGTTTTATAGACCGAACTCCAGACCAAATCTACATTTGAAATAAACTTTAAAGCCGCCGCAATTTCTAAGAAACCCATTACGACTTTGACGGAATTGAGCCAGCCGCCGGATTTCGGAAGCTGCGAAACAAGTTGCGGAGCAAGTGCGAGAACGAAAAACGGCAACGCAAAAACGGTTGAAAATGCGAGCATTCCGATTAGCGGATATTGCCAATCGCCTTGCGAAGTTGAGACAAGAATCGTCCCGACAAAGGGCGAAGTGCAGGTAAATGAAGTAACCGTAAAAGTTAATCCCATCAGCAACGCACCAATGTATGCACTTCCTTCACCTTCTTTTGTGCGTGTGATTTTGTCGAGTTTATTTAAAACTCCGCTCGGCACGGTAATTTCGTAAAAGCCGAAAAGGTTAAAAGCAAAGAACAAAAATATAGCCGCGATTCCGATATTTACCCAAGGATTCGCCGCAAATAAATTTATTCCCGCCGCTCCGACGAAAAACGCCAGAAGCATCCCGAGCAATGTGAAAGTTGCGATAATTCCAACCGAATAAACCGTTGCAAGTTTCAAGGATTTCGCACGGCTTCCCGCCGAATTTTTTGTAAAATATGAAACCGTGATTGGGATCATCGGGAAAACACACGGCGTTAAAAGCGACAAAGCACCGAGTGTCAGAGCAAGCCAAATAAACGACCAGATCGGTTCATCCGTAGATTTTTCAACCTCAAAAACGGGTGTTTCGCTTGCTGCATTTTCGTTTGCAAGCAAATCGGGACTATCTGAAAATGCAGATTTTCCGGCATCTTCAAATCCATCGAATGAAACTTTAACGGTTTTCGGCGGCAGACATAACTTATTATTGCAGACTTGATAGCGAATATTTATCGCCAGATCATCACCGTTTAATTCTTTGTCGGCTTTCAGCGGAACATTAAATTCGGCATTTTTCTTGAAAATCTTTGTTTCTATCTCAAAGTTCGGATCGAATTTCTGAATCGGTTTCGGTGTTGTAACATCGCCGTCAATTATAAATTGCGAACCTTCGGGCAAACTGACAGTTGTTGAAACAGGTCCGCCTGCGGGTTGTTCGAGCGAGTATAAATACCAATCGCCTTCTATTTCAGCTTTTAATTTTGCGGAAAGTTTTTCATCTGCTTTGATCTGTTTGTCTTTTGCGGCGGATTCTAATTCCCATTTGACGGGGTTTTGAGCAAAGGTCGAAGCAGCAAAAGCGAAAAAAATTAAGATGTATAAAATTATATTTCTGTTAAACTTTGTTTGCATATCTAATTTTATAAATTTGAATTAAATCCAATTTTTACCTTGCGGGAAGTTGTCAATTCTTTTATTTTAACTTAGCGAATTCAACCGCTCAGAATAATTTTCGGGCAGTTTATTGCCGTAAAATTGGACTTTTCCATCTTTATCTAGGAAAACAATTGTCGGAGTTCCGACTGCTCCGAATTTTTGCATAACATTTTTGTCCTGATCGGGTGCAACGGCGTAATCAATTCCGAAACTTTCTATTCCTTTTTTAATTTCTGCATCACTTTCGCCGATATTTATACCGATAACTTCAACTCCTTTCGGTGAAAATTCCTTCGCAAGCTGATTTATTTGCGGAGTTTCCTTTTTGCATTTCGAGCAATAAACCGACCAAAAAACCAAAACGGCGGGATTGCCTTTTAAAGCCTCATCTGAAACTTTTATCCCGTCAACCGTAGTTACTTCAAAAGACGGAGCGGATTCACCAACTTCCATTCCTTTTTTTGCGTCGGTCTTTTCAACTTTCTTTTCAGTTTCAACTTTAGCCGTATCGGTTTCAACCGCACTATTACAGGCTGAAATAATAAAACTTGCGAAAATTGCGATGGCGATGATAAATGTAAGTCTTGAATTTTTCATAATATTTCCTTAATCTTGCATTTCCTTAATATACAATTATAAATGCACGCAATTTTATTCCCAAATACCAAAACGGCTTTAATTTCCTGTAAATTTAATAACGAAAAAATTTGTTATATAAAACATTGCTGTTTTGCACAATGTGCGGCTTGTCATTTATAATTTACGTTTGAACTAATCATTCTGTAATTATAATTATTTTTACAAGCAAATTTATTCCAGAGCATTGTAAAAAGTATGGGAGAATAATCTTGGCAAAAACTACGACGAGCAAGAAAGCAACTACTGCAAAGAAAACTGCGGTGAAAAAATCTGCGGTGAAAAAGAAGACCGGCTCATCAAAAAACGGAGCGGGTAAAGCGGATGAAATAACCGAAATTGTTGATGTAAAGCAAGCGAAGGCGGAATATCAAAAGCGTCGAAAAAATCAAATCGCATCAATAAAAAAATTGGATAAGGATTTACTTCATGAAATGCTTTATCAAATGGTTCTCGGCAGAGTTTTCGAGCAGAAAGCGGCGGAGATGTATCGCATCGGGAAAATCGGCGGATTCTGTCATTTGTATATCGGGCAGGAAGCAATTGCCGTCGGAACTCAAATGCTGCTTGAAGACAGAGATTATGTAATTACATCTTACCGCGACCACGTTCAGGCGATGGTTCAGGGAATTGAACCGGAAGCTGTTTTAGCCGAACTCTACGGAAAATCCGGCGGAAACGTCGGCGGCAAGGGCGGTTCGATGCATATGTTCTCAAAGGAGAAAAATTTCTTCGGCGGACACGGAATCGTCGGTGGGCAGATCGGCATAGGAACAGGAATGGCGTTTGCTCAAAAGTATAAAGAAACCGGCGGCGTAACGCTTTGTTTCTTCGGCGAAGCAGCGGTTAATCAGGGAATTTTCCACGAATCTCTAAATATGGCGGAACTTTGGGACTTACCGATAATTTTCATTTGTGAAAATAATCGTTATGGAATGGGAACTTCGCAGGAACGGGCGATGTCAATTTCAAGCATTGCCAAAAAAGCCGAAGGTTATGCAATGGAAGGCGAATTCGTTGACGGAATGGACGTTATGGCTGTCCGCGATGCAGCCGAACGGGCAATAAAACGTGCGAGAGAAGAATCTAAACCTACACTTTTAGAAATTCGTGCTTACCGTTTTATGGGACACTCGATGTCCGATCCCGGTAAATACCGCACGACCGATGAGATCAAAAAATATCAGGAACGCGATCCGATCGAACTTTTCAAAGATTCATTAAAAGATGCGAAAGTTTTCAAAGAAGAAGATTTTGAGGAAATTTACGAACAAGCAAAAGCGAAAACTCAGGAAGCAGTAGATTTTGCAGAAGAAAGTCCGTTACCTGATGAGTCGGAATTGTTCACGGATGTTTACGCATAATGAAAAAACTTTACAGTTTTAGAGAAACTAAAGCCTTTACAAAAAGCGTCTTATCTCTTTTAACTGAAGGAAATTATTTTGCTTTTCAAGATTATTTACAGGAAAATCATAATTTAGGCGACGTTATTAAAAGTGGTGGCGGATTAAGGAAAATTCGTTGGCGTGTAAAAGGGAAAGGAAAGCAAGGCGGTGTTCGGATAATTTATTATTTTGCTTCGGAAAAAGATTACATTTACTTGTTGGGAATTTACGGCAAAAGTAAAAAAACGGATTTGGATAAAGACCAATTAAAAACTTTGGCGAAACAAGTTCAGGAGTGGTTAAAATGAACAAAAAAGATTTTGATGAATTGCTTGAAAGTGTGAAAGAAGTTGGTTTAATGGACAAAGGTGAAATCAACGCGAGCCGTGAATTTGCAGTTGAAAATAAATTGCCGCAGAGTTCCTCAAATGTAAATAGTTTTGCAATTTGTCTGACGAATGAAGATGAAGAACTAATTCCAATGAAAATTTACAAGGTTATTTTTCAAACGCATTTGCAAACTTGCACGGTGAAAGACGAATTAGGCGAAACTTTGGCTTGTCCGATGGAATGGTTTTTACCGATCAAATTTCCCGAAAACATTTCAGAAACATTGGAGAAAACAGAATTAGCTTTGGCATAAAATATATTTTAAATGAAAAAATTTGTTTTCACATTAGGAATATCAATCCTGTTTGCATTTAGTTCAAATGCTTTTTCACAAAGTATTTGTCCGATTGTAACAGTAAAAGTGAATAAAGTTAGTGGAAAAATTTTAGTTGGGGGAAGACTTGAAGAGCCATTACCTAACATTAAAGTTGAGTTAAGAAAGTTTGATGATGAAGAAACTTTAGTATCTACAGCCGTAACTGACAAATCAGGATTATTTGAATTTGATAATATAAGAAAAGGTGAATATATTTTTAACACATATTTTGTTTTCAATAATGAGTTGTATCTCAAATATAGAGCTATTGTGAAAGTTAAAAAATCTAATAGTTTGAATTCAAAACCTTCAATTTTGATACGTTTTGGAATTGATTGCCACGAAACAGAAATCAAAACAGTTAAAAAAGTTAAAGAAAATTTATAAAAATATATGGCAGAACTAACAATCAGAGATGCTTTGAATGAAGCACTAAAAGAAGAATTAATTCGGGACGAAAACGTCTTTATAATGGGCGAAGAAGTCGCCGAATATGACGGTGCATATAAAGTTACGCGTGGGCTTTGGAAGGAATTCGGCAATAAGCGTGTGATTGATACGCCAATCACTGAACTTGGTTTTGCGGCGGTCGGAGTCGGTGCGGCGATGGCTGGTTTACGTCCGGTGATCGAATTTATGACGTTTAATTTCAGCGTTCTCGCGGCTGACCAAATTATTAATCACGCGGCGAAAATGCTTTATATGTCGAACGGTCAATTTAATGTTCCGATAGTTTTTCGCGGTCCGAACGGTTCGGCTTACCAAGTTTCTTCGCAGCATTCACAAGCATTTGAAGCGTTTTATGCAAATTTCCCCGGCTTAAAAGTCGTGATGCCTTCGACTGCGGCTGACGCAAAAGGTTTGTTAAAATCGGCGATTCGTGATGATAATCCCGTGATGTTCCTCGAACAGGAACGTATGTATGGATTAAAAGGCGAAGTTCCCGAAGATGACGATTTTACGATTCCTCTGGGCGTTGCCGACATCAAACGCGAAGGAACGGACTGCACAATCGTTGCCCGTTCAATGACCGTTCCGTTTAGCCTTCAAGCCGCCGAACAAATGCAAAAAGAATTCGATGTTTCGGTTGAAGTAATTGATCCGCGAACGATCAAACCGCTTGATATTGAAACGATTGTCGAATCCGTCAAAAAAACAAATCGTCTCGTCATCGTTGAAGAATCGCATTCATTCGCCTCCGTCGGTGCGGAAATTTCACATCAGGTTATGGAACACGCCTTCGATTATCTGGACGCTCCGATAAGGCGAATTTCAACCGCCGAAGCACCGATGCCTTATGCGAAAAATTTGGAAGAACTAGCTTTGCCCGATGTTCCGAAAATTATTGCGGCGATTAAAGAGGTTTGTTATTTATGATTAAAAAAACATCAATTTTTGTTTTAGCTTTTTTAATTATTTGTTTGTGTCAAGGCATATTTGCTCAAACAAATAAAGAAGTTGAACAGGATGAAAAACCACAAGCAAAATTAGTTGATATTCTCAAGAAGGATGCAAATAGCGAATTTCGCTCATTACTTATTGACAGATTATTATCTGAAATTCAACAAAATAAAAACAGTAAGGGAGCAATCATCATTTATTGTGGAAAAGTTTGTCAGTTGGGAGAAATTGAAGCACATATCAGAGGAATAAATCACAAACTGCGTTTGAGAGGAGTAAATCCAAATGATTTGATTATCATCAGTGGTGGTTTTAAGGAAAACCAATTAACTGAACTTTGGCTAATTCCAGAAAATGCTTGTTTGCCAAGTCTAAAAACAGAAATTGAAATAGAAAAAGTTAAATTTAAAGGCACTTTTAAGAATAAAATTGTTTATTATGAATGTTGTGCCCCCGATTTGAAATAAGATGAGTGTAAAGAGTAAGCAAATTAAAATTGCTATTGATGCTGATATTTATAACTTTTTAGAATCTGAATCAAAGCAAAATAAAGATTCGAGTATTGAAAAAGTTTTAAATGAAATTTTGCGTGAAAAACTTGAAATTGAAACAAAAAAAGTGGAAAGATACAAAAAATTTCGCAATGAAATTTTAAACGACATTGAATTTTTACAGGAATTGAAAGAAAAATTAGCGGCTTAGAAATTGAATATTTAAGCTAATGAGGGAAAATTATGAAAATTTTAAGTCCTAAAATTCACGGTTATCTTGATTTTGTTGTAGTAATTGCATTTGCACTTGCACCGACCATTTTTGGTTTGACGGGTTTAGCGGCGACGCTTGCTTATGTTTTGGCGGTTGTTCATTTGGCTTTGACGCTTTTGACGGCTTTCCCGCTTGGCGTGGTCGGTTTAGTTCCGTTCACGATTCACGGTTGGATCGAATTGCTCGTGTCCGTCGGCTTAGTCGCACTGCCGTTTATTGCGGGTTTTAGCGATATTCCCGTTGCACGAAATTTTTATATTGTTGCGGGTGTGGTTGTTTTTGTTACTTGGTTAATCAGTAATTACAAAGCGGCTGAAACCGTACCGGCTTAGATTTTGTATTATAAAATTGTAGTTTAGAAAAAGATTATGGCTAATAAAATTTTAATGCCCAAACTTTCTCCGACGATGGAAGAAGGACAAATTTCGAGTTGGGTCAAAGAAGAAGGCGATGCAATTGAAGCAAATGAGACGATTGCCGAAGTTGATACGGACAAGGCGACGATGGAAATGACTTCGCTTGAAGCGGGGACGCTTTTGAAGATTCTCGTTCCGGCGGGCGAGAATGCAAAACTTGGTCAAAGCATCGGAATCATTGGCGATGAAGGCGAGGATTTTGCAGATTTGTTAAAAGAAATTGAGAGTGAATCTTCTTCAAACGGTGCTTCGGCGGAGAAGAAAGAAGACGCGGAAACGGGCGGACGCGGGGACGCGGGGAAAGACACAGACGAATCGAAATCTGACGCAATAGAAGATAAAAAAGAAGAGAAAAAGTCTGATAAAAAGGACAAAACCCAAACTTCTGACGATTCAAAAGATGATAAAAAAGCGGGTGGAAAAAGCTACGATTATCAAAGTCCTGCTGATAATAAAGAAACAACGAACGACGAACAACGAACAACGAACAAAAACGGCAGAATGTTCGTTTCGCCAATCGCCGCACGTATGGCGAGCGAAAACGGTTTAGATTTGCGTTCGATAGATGGTTCGGGACCAAACGGGCGGATCATTAAACGCGATATTGAAAAAGCATTGGAGTCCGGTGTCAAGAGTCGAGAGTCGAAAGTCGAAGAATCGGTTTCTTACGGGCAAACTGCCGAAATTCAGGGAGCTTCGGCTTATCGTGAAGAAAACACTTCGCCGATGCGTCGGACGATTGCACAGCGTTTGGGCGAATCCATCGGTCCGATTCCCACATTTTATTTGACTATTGAAGTTGAAATGGACAAAACGATGGAACTTCGCAAGCAAATAAACGAATCAATCGCACCTGAAAAAATTAGCGTAAATGACATCATCGTCAAAGTTGCAGCGACGGCTTTGACGAAGCATCCGTTTGTAAATGCTTCGTATCAGGACAGCAAAATTAAATTTTACGAAGATGCAGACATCGGCGTTGCGGTGGCAATTGATGAAGGTTTGATTACACCAATCGTTCGCGGAGCAAACAAAAAAGGCTTCCAACAAATCGGTAAAGAAGTTAAAGAATTAGCCGAAAAAGCCCGTAGCAAAAAACTTCAACCCGAAGAATATCAAGGTGCAACATTCTCGATTTCAAACTTGGGAATGATGGGAATCAAGGAATTTACAGCAATAATAAACCCACCCGAAGCCGCAATTTTAGCGGTCGGAACAGCAACTCCAACGCCCGTTGTCCGCGACGGCGAGATCACAACCCGCAACATCATGCACGTTACGATGAGTTGCGATCACCGGGTAGTTGACGGTGCAACCGGAGCGAAATTCTTGCAGACATTTAAAGCAATGCTTGAGAATCCTGTAATGATGTTGATGTAAATCTACTAAACAATTTAGCTTTATGAAGACAGGTTTTATTGCCTGTCTTTTTCTTTTCAAAAACTTATAAATTCTTCGTTTATGGACTGACATTTGTCTTTGCAATTTGTTAGCATCTTTATTCGTTTAAAATGGAAGATATACAAAAAAATGATTCAGAGAATAGTTATGCACCGCATATTGCACTTTTAGCCGTACAGTTGATGTTTGGTTCAGCACCAATTCTTGGGAAATTTGCGTTGGAAGCTTTTCCTTCGTTTGCGATTGTCGGTTTTCGTGTATTGGGCGGAGCGTTGGCATTTGTGATTTTGCAAAAACTTACCGGAAGTCTGGCTCTTGAAAAACGTTCGCATTATGGTTATTTCGCACTTTTTGCTCTGTTTGGAATTATTTTAAATCAACTTTTATTTTTTACAGGATTGTCTTTAACAACGGCGACAAATACTTCTCTGCTTGCCGTTTTAATTCCTGTTTTTGCAATAGTTGTGAGTTCGTTTGTCGGGAATGACACTTTAACCTTGAAAAAAATTATTGGAATTATTATTGCTGGTTGTGGTGTTGTTTATCTGATTAATCCGTTTAAGGCGAGTTTTTCATCTTCGACCACACAGGGCGATATTTTGGTGCTGCTCAATTCGCTTTCGTATGCGATTTATCTGGCGATTTCTAAAAAACTTATAACTCATTACGGTTCGCTCAAATCTATTGCGTGGCTGTTTCTGTTCGGTGCTTTGATAAATGTTCCGATTGGTGCAGTTTCTTTGTCCACGGTTGAATTGGCGACAGTTTCAACACAGGCTTGGGCTGCACTTACGGCAGTCGTGATTTTTCCGACAATTCTTGCTTATTATTGGAATACCTGGGCATTGGCGAGAGTCGAACCATCAGTTGTAGCAGTATATGTTTATATGCAGCCGCTGATCGGGACGTTTTTGGCAATTACGATTTTGGGTGAAAAATGGAATCCACGAATATTTGTGGCGATGGCTTTAATATTTGTCGGTGTATTCCTTGTAACTAAGAAAAAGAAAACCCGGAGAATTTTGCCGGTAAATTAAAATAAGTTTCGTTATTCTGATATTATTCCGTTAATTAAAGTCATTTTCACATTTTTATTTTTATCAAACGCAATTAAATCAGCACGCTTACCAACTTCGATTGAGCCGTAATTTTTATCAATTCTCAGCAGTTTTGCCGGATTCAGCGAAGCCATTTTGGAAACTTCAATTTCCGAAAATCCGAGCGATAACATCATTTTTACAGCAGCAAGCATTGTGATAACGCTCCCCGCAATACTTCCCTTTTCATTTTCTGTTTTGCCGTCAATAACAGAGATTTTTTCATTCCAGATTTTGTATTCGCCATCGCCCAAACCCGCAGGAGCAATCGAATCGGAAATCAGCGAAACTTTATCAACTGTTTTATTTTCAACGGCAAATTTCAGCATTTTTGGATGAACGTGAATACCGTCGGCGATGATGTCGAAAGTTACATCTTTTTTATCCAAAGCCCAACCGACAACGCCTAAATCCCGATGATGTAACGCGGTCATTGCATTGAAAAAATGTGTCAAATGTTTTGCTCCGGCGTTAAATGCTTTTTCTAAAGTTGAACAATCCGCCTTCGTATGTCCGATTGAAACAATCCAATTTTGTCTGATTAGTTCTTTGACAAGTGCAATTCCGTTCTCAACTTCGGGAGCGAGAGTCGTAAAATGAATTCCCTTTTTAAGTTTTGGAAGCTGCGAAATTTCATCACCGTTTTTGAATGATTTGAAAAATTCAGGATGCAAAGCACCGCACATTTTTTTGTTGGCGAAAACGCCTTCGTAATGAATGCCGACGATTTGGGCAATCGGCTCATTTTCTTGAATCTCAATTATTTTTTCAATTTCCGTGACTGCCTTTCGATAAGTTTCATCCCGATCCGGGACAAATGTAGGAAGCCACGCGGTCGTGCCTTTTTCCGCCAGAAACTTTGCCATTTTGTAAAGTTCTTCGGCATCTGCCGTATTGATATCAATGCCGACCGCACCGTGAATATGAATATCGGTAAATCCGGCAAAAAGCGTCAATCCCGATAAATCCAAGACTTCATCGGCTGGTGGTTCTTCGGTCGTTATTTCCGAAATTTTTTTGTTCTTAATCAACAACGAAATTTTTCCTACCTTTTCATTCGGCAAGATAACGTCGGCATTTTTTAATAATGTAGTTTGCATAAATAAATTTTCCTATTCTTTGAGATTTTACGCAAATAAAAAACCGGAATCGTCTATTTTCTCGACGCTTCCGGTTCAGGTTAATTTTCAGGCAAAGTTTAGAAATTAATTCTGCCAGAGAACTGAATTCTTCTGGAAAAGCTGGTTACGTTGTCCCGAATGCGTCCAAGCAGCGCGCCGGAACTAACGGTGGCAATCGGCAAGCCGAATGAAGGCGTGTTCGTCAAATTCTGCGCGTCAACCCGCAATTCAAAATTGAATCTTTCCGTAAATCTGAACTTTTTGGAAAGCGAAGCGTCGGTTTGAAACTGGCGCGGACCGATAAAATAATTTCTGCCCGTGTTGCCGAGTTCGCCTGGATCGGGTATTGAAAATAAAGCGCGTTGGTCTGCGCTAAAGAAATAACCCGTGCCGTTTTCCTGAATCAACTGACCTAAATCGCGCGGACATCCGCTGCAGTTGGCGGTTGAAGAAACAGTGTTGCTGAATGTGTTTCTGCCCGCAAAAACCGTGAATGGTCTGCCTGATGCGAAAAGAAATGTTCCGGCAAGCTGCCAGCCGCCGATCACCAGATCGAGTGCTTTCGGAATTTCCGAAAAGAATTTTCGGTTTCTGCCGAACGGCAATTCGGCAACATAGGTCGCCTGAAAAACGTGCCGCCGGTCAAAATCAGACGGAGCGAAGTTTAAATCCCGATTGTTGATGTCAAACGGCGTGCTGGATGCCGCTTGTGACGTGCCGGTTCTAACGGTTGAAAAAGTCGGATCAAACGAGCGTGTGTCTTCCGATTTCGACAAAGTGTAGCCGAGTTGAAAGCCGATACCGCTTGATATTCGGCGTTTTAGGATAACTTCCAATGCGTTGTAACGTGAATAGTCGTTGCTGTCCAAAACATTCACCGTGCTGAACTGCGGATACTTTTTGAAGAAAAACGGACTGAAACCGTTTGCCGTCAAAGCCGTTGAACCGCCTCGCTGCGCGAGTGTCTGGGCTGCCGAAGCAACCGCGTTTTGATCGGTGCTTAACTCCGAGCTAAACTGCGAGCGAAAGGCTGCCGAACTGCCATTAGCCGTTCCACCGGTCAGTAAAGAAGCTATACAGTTAGGCATCGTCGCATTTGCCGCATTTTGCGCCTGAATAAACGACTGCAAAAATGTTTGCGAACCGCAGCGCGGATCAGTCGCCGACAAATTTGTCTGGTTGGCATTGTAACCGCCGAACAGATGTTCGCCGCGTTTGCCGATGTAATTGATTTCCAAAACGGACTTAAAACCGATTTCGCGCTGTACTCCGACAAAGTATTGATGAACTTCGGGGAAAACCAAATCCCGATCAATCACCGTCAGAGTTCCCGACCCGAAAGCCGACGGCTGGCGCAGAACATTCGGAGTCGAGGAAGGAGCGAGGGTCGGCAGACCGTTTCTCAGCAATCCGCCGCTTTGCCCGAAACTCGTATCGAATACGCCGGTGTTATTGCCGGGCGTATTTTGAAAAATGCTCGAAGCGAAAACAAATGTCGGAAATCTGTCATACGACAAACGGTAATTTGCTCGAACGGAAGTTTTCCCGTTTTTGAACGGATCCCACGCAACACCGACTGAAGGTCCGAGATTATTCAAATCGTTTTCAAACAATTTTCCTTCCTCGTAGCGCAGAGTATTGCTCTGCGGCGCGTCAACCGAAATCGGCTGATCGGGACGCAAAATCGGAATTCCTTCCGAACTCGGACTCAACTTCGCTTCGTAGCGCAAACCGAGATCGAAAGTCAGATTTGATCTGGCTTTCCATGTGTCCTGCACAAAGAAATCATATTCGGGATAATAAGATGTAAAGTTGTAGCGCGTTCCGGCGGGCTCGAAAGTGTTTCCGTCCGGCGTAGCGACAAATGCCTGACTGATGGTTCCGACACGACCGAGAAAATCGTTAATTTGACTTCTCAGTGTGTTAAAGTCGCTCGAATTAATTCCCGAAGACGGCAAATTGAACGCCGTAAAATTGCTGTTGACCGTGCGGCTGAAATTGACGTTTGGTTCGATTCCCGTTCCGCCGACTGATGAACGGTTGTCAAATTGTCGTCCAAAACGGAGATTAACGCCTGTTTTAATAGTGTGCGGCGCGAAATCGAATGTTATGTTGTCAACAAACTGATGCGTTCTGAAACTTCGCGCGTTAAAGCTGAAATTCGTTCCGACATCCGTTACTAAATTTAACTCAAACGGCAGATTCGGATCCGGCTGCGGCGTTCCGAAGGTGAACGAAAAATCGTTGATGCCGTAAATAAATTCATTTGAAACGCGCGACGACAGTGCCGAGCGAAGATTGGCTGCTAAATTTTTCGGGCGGCGAACCGTATCAACCAATCCCGGCAGACCGGGAAACGGCTGTAATCCGCCGTTGCCGATGTCGGAAATTGTGTCCTGCGCGCCCTGCGAGTAGCGGACGTAAAACTGATTGCTGTCGGTTATTTTGAAATCGAGCCGCGTGGTTAAATCGTATTGTCTTTCGCTCGAAGGCGCGACAAAATTAAATCCGGCGGTGTTTAAGCCGTCGCCTCTGCCAAAATCATTCGGCAGCGGTGTTGAATTGATAATCGAACTTATGCGCGGATCAAGTCCGATTCCCGTCGGATTATTGGCAATATTATAGGTAGCAATGCACGGCGAAGTCGGTGTCGGTCCCGGACAATTCGGAACTGTCGGATTGCCGTTGGCATCAATGGTTGCCGCCGAGTTTCCCGCCGGAAGATTTCTGCCGTTCTGCACGTAACGGAAAATTCCGTTTCGCGCCGCCTGCGTATAAACGGTTCTCCGTGCAAGACGGGTTTCGCTGGCACGCAGAAATTGAAGATTGACGAAAAAGAATGCTTTATCCCGTAAAACCTGAAAAGTCGGCGTGCCTTCACCGAAAGGATTGACGAGCGGACCGCCGACGCTGCCGCCGAAAATATGCTGAACAAACTGTCGGCGCGGAATTTCGAGCAGATTAAATTCAAATTCGTTGGCAATAAAACGCGGCGTTTGATAAAACTCGAACAGAGTGCCGTGCAAATCATTCGTGCCGGCGCGGGTTACGAGCGTTACCTGCGCTCCGCTGCTGCGTCCGAGTTCCGCCGTCGCATTACTGGTAACGACTTGAAATTCCTGAAGCGAATCGGGATTCGTTCGCAGCGGCGTAAAATTCGAGCCGCCCGCCGTTGATTCGTTGATGTCAATACCGTCGAGCGTAAAATTAAAAGCGCGGTCGCGCGAACCGTGAACGTGAATGCCGCCGCCCGTGTTCGAGCCGACGACGATTCCCGGCTGAAAGTTTAATAAGCTGAGCGGGTTACGCCCGCGTGTGCCGACAATCGGCAAACTTTCTACCGTGCGTTGCTCGATGGTGCTGCCGACATTGCCTGATGTGCTGGTCTGCACTTCTTCGACCGCCGATTTGACCGTCACGGTTTCCTCGATTCCGCCGGTTTCCAAAACAACATTGACCGTCGCGGGCTGATTAATATTGACGACGTTTCCGGTTGAAACGAATTTTTTAAAGCCTTGCCGCTCAACCGCTATGGTATAAGTTCCGGGCAAAATCAAGTCAAACGTATAACTTCCGCCCCCGCCTGTGACGGTAGTTAAAGAAACGTTTGTTCCTTCGTTAGTTAAAACTATCTTTGCTTCGGGAATTGCCGCACCTGTCGAGTCCGTTACCGTTCCGGTAAAACGCGATGTTGTGCCTTGTGCAAATATAGAATTGACAAGAGATAGAGATATAAGAACCACACCAATAAAAATAATTCTCTTAACCATTGAACTTCCTCCTTAGAAAAACCTTAGATTTAGATTTAGTTTTTGAAACCGTTGTTCCAAAATTGACTTTTTAACACGTGAAGAAACCAAAATTACCAGAAAACCAATATTTCAGTAGATGTTTGAAGAGTATGTAATTATTTAAAGCCTATTTTTCAAATAATATGAATCTTTAGAAACTTCCCACACATAAACAATTATCAATAGAAAATAATACTCGAAAAAATTCAGAAATTTGAAAAATTTTATAATTTTTGCATTAGTTTTTTTCAAACTTTGCCATAAGTATTTTTTAACGATTTTATCAAAGCATTAAGTTATTCTTATGGATAGATTTAAAGGTTTTTTGTCAAAATACTTGTTGAAATTGATGATTTAGGCAGAACTTGAAAAAAATTATTCTCTTTTTATACCTCTAATTTACTTATTTGTAAAGAAAAAATTTACTTCGGTGTAACATAAACTAATCTAAATTTCGTTTCCAACCTTTCATTATCGGTTTATAAGGAGTAATCTGTTTTGATATTTTCCTAAGTCTCCGAATTCATAAAAAGACGATGATAGTTATTTATTTTCTATTTTAAGGAGAACTTTGTTCTTAAAGAGGTATCAATCTAGGGAAATTTTACAAAAATGTTAATTTTTTTCAATTTTTAAAGTTTTTTTGATATTCTTCCGTTAAAAGGATTGAAGTTCAATGCACTTCGGATTAGGATAAGATAATTGTTCGCATCGTCAGGCAATATCTTTTTATATCTTGAGTGTTTTGAATAAACACAGTAAATTTGCAGGAAAACTTTTGATAAAGTTATGAATTTATATTCCGTCCAAAAATTATGTTATTCAAATGAAAAAGTTGTTTTCAAATGCAACACTAATTATTTTCTACGCAACTTATCGCTTTGGGTTTTGCTTTTTTTCATTTTTTATTTTTCATTTCTTTTATCGGTCAACGCACAAACCGATTCAAATCAGATTTATTACAAACAAGGCTTTGACAACATTTATCAACAAGATTTTGCCGCCGCCGTCCGGTCTTTTCAGCAGGCACTAAAAATTTCTCCCGAAGATGACAATTCCAGACGCGGATTGGCGATAGCACTCGTCGGTGTTGAAAAATTTGCGGAAGCCAGCCGTGAGATCGCCAAACTTCTCGCTCTTTCTCCGAAAGATTCCGATCTACTTGAACTTTCCGCTAAAACTTTTTGGCAGCAAAAAAGATTTGTAGAGGCGGAAGCCGTTATCAAAAGACGCTTGGAACTAGAAAATGTAAAAGCCGAGAACTGGGCAATTTACGGTGATATTTTGGATGCTCAGAGAAAAACGATTGAAGCTATAAAAGCCTACAAAAGTGCGGTCAAAATGCTTCCCGATTCGGTTGATTATCGGTATGCACTCGGTGCTTTATATTGGAAACTTATCCGCTTTGACGAAGCCGAACGCGAATTTTTAGAGATTTTGAAAATAAAGCCTGAAGAACCGCGTGCTTCATTTAATTTGGGAGATATTTATTTAAGCCGGGGCGAAGCTCAAAAAGCAATTCCATTTCTGGAGACAGCTGCCGAGAATTTCCAGGAAGAATATGATGTCCATTTTGCTTTGGGTCGTGCATTTCTGAAAAACGGTAATTTTGATAAAGCCATTGAAGAATTGCAGCTTGCCATAAAACTTCGCCCCGAAATTGCCGAAGGTTATTATCAACTCGGTATCGCCTTACAAAAACTCGGCAGACGAAACGAAGCAAAAGCCGCCTTTGAGAAAGTAAAAGAGTTACAAAAATCCAAGCTTGAATCTGAAAAATTACCGAAGAATCAATAGAGATTATTGGAAATAAGAAAGTTAAACGCAGAGAACGCTGAGAACGCTGAGATTTTTATAATTTTGTGAATTTTGTGTTTGATTCTCTTCTTTTCTTTTTTATTCTGATATTTTTCTTCCAAAATCGAGAGCGATCTTTGCGACCTCTGCGTTAAAATTCCTTATGCTAACTTAAGTTATTTTATTTCCGATAATGTCTAATAAAATAGCCCGTAAAAGTTTTACGGGCTATTTTATTGATTTGGAATAAATACTAAAAATAGAATTTAATTCCAAATTGGAATTCACGCGGAAACCGTGTGCTTGTCGGTCTGCCGAAAGTTGTATTGGTCAGAGGTCCGGCTGTTGGCAAAACGGTTGAAATTCCCGTAAATTGAGTGTGGTTAAAAAGATTGAAGCTTTCCGCCCTAATTTGCAGATAGGTTGTCCGTTCCGTATTAAAATAAAACTGCTTGGACAGTGCCAGATTGGTCTGATTGCGTCCGGGCAAGCGTGCGAATGAACGCGGAGCATTTCCGAATTCACCTGTCGGTGCAGGCTCAAAAGCCGTCGGATCAAAGATAAACGGCAAACCCGTTGCGGGATCAATTGATCCCGTCAAACCGCTATTCGGATCGCTGAAAAGATTCGGATATAACCCTCGTGTGCCGCTCAAAGTGCTGGCAACGATAACACGAGCAACCGGAGCTCCCGATTCGATATTTGTTATGCCTGAAACTTGCCAACCTCCGAGAAGCAAACGCAATGCCGCATTTTCCGACTTGCGGAAAAACGGAATTTCATAAACGTAGCTGGCACTGAAAATATGCGGACGCGAAGTTCTCGCTTCGGCATATTCGGGACGCAGATTAAATGCGTTTTGCGGTTCGTCAATCGCATCGCGGTCATTAGTCGAATCCGTCAGAGCCTTACTCCAAGTATAAGCCAAAGTTACCGTAAATCCCTTCGGAAGACGATAATTGAACGACGAAAGTAAGCCGTGATAGCGTGATATTGCACTCGTTTCTTGATAACGAATTGTCGAAAAGCCTAGAAAAGGAACGACTCGTCCAACCAAATTAGTTCCAACGGCAACAGTGTCGGCAGGAGTTACAAAATTTAGATTTCTGCGTCGAATCAGCTTATCACCTTTTGTGCCGACATAGCTGATTTCAGCAACCGCATTTTTGAAAACTTCTCTTTGAATTCCCAGAGACCATTGCTGAGTTTCGGGCGTTTCAAAATCCGGTGCAATCGCAACGACAAAAACTCTCGGCAAAGTTCCGGGAGGTGTTCCCGCCCCGGGATTGTCAAATGTTATGACATCAGATGTTGTGCTTGTAAAGCTGGCTGTCGGACTAAATTGAGGGGTCAGAAACGCCGCCTGCTCAAAGATTCCGACTAATGCTTGATCATAATAAAATCCGTAACCTGCACGAACTATCGTTTTGCCGTCTTTGAAAGGATCCCAAGCAATTCCGACACGCGGACTGAAATTGTTGAAATCTTTCGGAATAATCGAACGCCCGAAACGGGATGTGCTGTTGGCGATGCCGATTCCGTTATCTCTGCTAAAAAATGACGGATTAAACGCCGTGCAAGCCGTGTTGGCACAAGCCGTGTTCGGATTAACGGGGTCATAGAGAAATGGATCGAATGAACCGAGTTGGTCATTTTTATCATACGGCGGAACAAAGTATTGATATCTGAGTCCCAAATCCAAAGTTATATTTGGTCTGACCTTCCATGTATCCTGAACAAAAAATTCTCGTCTTCCGAAACGAAGATTTACGCGAAAGTCTGTCTCTGCCTCCGAATAACTGTTCGCACGTCCCAAAAGGAATGAACCAAAACCCAAACCGGTTGTTGAAACAGTAGCACCGTTTAATACACCGCGGGTTTGTATCGAACTAAAGCCAAATGAGCCTTGCGTTGGATTTCCGGCATTTTCATTTTTGATTTCGGAAGTCCATTCACCGCCGAATTTTAGAACGTGGTTTCCTTTTGTCCACGTTAAAGTGTTGCGGAAGCCCGAATTCGCATACTCAATGCTGTAACCCTGCAAAGCCCCGATTGTGCTGAAGCCGGTTCCCGAAATTGTCGGAATTGCATTGGCATTATTTTCAGGGAAAAATTCCTGAATAGCTTCGGCGTTGGCATAATCGGAACGTCTGCCGTTGCCGATCAAGTCCGATGCGATTTCATTTGCCGAAAAATTGTAACTGAATTCATTAACGATATTGTTTGAAAATACTCCCGTATATGAAATTGCCAAAATTTTCCCCGGAACTGTTGTTGTTGTTGTGGCAACATTCGGCAGAGCAATTCCCGTGAATAAGCCGCCGGCTTCCTCCGAATCACTCAAATCCTGTGTGTAACGTCCGTAGATTTTATGATTACTGTTAAAATTATGGTCTATTCTGAATACTTCCTGCCGCGTATTACTTACACTGGTCGGACTAAATGTAAACCCGGTCGTTCCGCTGTTAGGCAGAGGATATGCGGCTAAAAGCCCCAAAGCACGCGGATCAATTTCGCTGGTAGGAATAACATTATTAGCATACGGGCGATTATCACTCGGACGGAAAACCTGATTTTGTCTAACCTGAACCAAATTTCCCGCCGTATCAAATGCTTGGAAAGGAACTGCACCCGCCGCCGTGCAGTTGGTCGAAATAGTTGTTCCGTTTTGCTGAATGCAGAGAGGATTACCTAAAAATGTCGACAAGTCGCCGTTCCTTTGTGCTGCGGTCGGAACAGTTGAATTAGCCGTTGTAGTTGCTCTACTTATTCGACGGGCTTCTAATGAAACAAAGAAAAATGTTTTGTCTCTTCCATTGTAGAAAACAGGTCCGCCTTCTCCGAACTTCGGGAAAAACACGGGACCACCGATTGTTCCGCCAAAATTGTTGTACCGGAGTCTTGGAACATCCGCTCTCGGATCACCGTTTGTATCTCTGCCAAGCCGGTTATTGAAAAATGTATTGGAATTGAAAGCGTCATTTCTGACAAATTCATAAAGCGTTCCGCTGAATTTATTTCCGCCGCCCCGTGTTACGATAATTACAGAACCGCCGCCACTTCTTCCGACTTCAGCCGTGTAGTTTGAAGTCAAAACTTTAAATTCCAGTATGGAGTCAACCGTCGGTGTCGAAAGCAACGTGATGTTCGAACCGACATCAACATTATTCACACCGTCAACCACGTAATTTACCGCATTTCGGCGAAGCCCGTTGATTGAAATATTAGCCCGGCTCGTCAAACCGAAATTCGATTCGTCTTCAAGATCAGAGCTAACTCCCGGAACTGTTTCCAAAAGCCTTATAAAATTACGATTATTTAAAGGCAATTCCGTTATCTGATTGCCGGAAACGAGCGTCTGTCCGACGGAACTTTCCTGAATCAAAGGCGGCTCATCCGTTATAATAACCGTTTCCGTAGCTTCGCCGACCTCCAAAACTAGATCAATCGGACGACGATCTTTTACGTTTAATTTTACACTGACTACCGTTTTCTTAAATCCGGCTTGTTCTGCCGAGACTTCATAATCACCCGGCGAAAGCGGATAAACCGTGTAAATACCGGATTGATTACTTTTAACTTGTCTTGTTTGTCCGGTTGCCGTGTTTTTAGCTATAACCGTAACATTTTGAATTGCCGCACCGGTTGAATCCAAAACCTGTCCCGTTACAGTTGCGGAGTTTTCATCCTGAGCAAAACTTGAACAACTCAAAATCATTATGAAAATGAAAGTTAAAATGCCAATTCTACTTGTAAATAAATTTAATGATTTCATCATTTTTCCGTCCTCACCTGTTTCAAAAGTTTCTTTACCCAATCAAAACGAAAGCATAAGTATTTCTTACAACTTTTCCCAAAACCTTAAGCACTGCTTATGGCTCTTTGCAAATTAACATTAGTTTTTCAAAACCGCAAACATCTACTTAATTAAATTCTGGATTATATTTTGGAAAAAGAATATTAAATTATTTATAAACCTATTCACTTTATTTGTAAAGAGAAAATTTAGCCTTGCGTGATCTGAATTCTTCTAAATCAGATTTCAAAATCTCTCTTGTCCTGTTATCTAAATCTCCCTGCTTAACCGCATCAAAAAAAACTTGATTGACAAGTAAGCGATTATAATTATCAATTTTCCAATCTTGCGAAAAATTTGTTCGTAGAGCCAAGGCAATTTCAAGCCCGGTTTTGACAGGCTCAAAAGCAGTTCTATCGGTGATAATTATGTTGATTCCAAAACATTGTTCTCCCTTGAAAACAGAAGATTCCGGCGTAAATTTTACCGGAACAAACCGAACTCCCGGTAAGTTTTTTTGATTTAAATATGCCGCTAGTTTTTGCCCGTCCAGCCACGGCGAACCGATAATTTCAAACGGAGTATCTGTTCCGCGTCCGACCGATAGATTTGTCGTTTCAAGCAAACCGATTCCGGGATAAAGCGTTGCTTCAGTCAGCGAACGCATATTCGGCGAAGGATTTATCCAAGTCTGATTTGTTTCGTCAAACCACATTGAACGCTGCCAATTTTCCATTTTGATAATTTCCAGATTCGTATTGATGTTTCGTTCTTTGTTCATCATCAAAGCGATTTCGCCAATTGTCATTCCGTGGCGAATCGGCAAATTGTGCGGAGCGACGAACGATAATTTATCTTCATCGGCAATCGCTCCCGCAACATCAACGCCGTTTATCGGGTTTGGACGGTCTAAAACAAAAACTTTTTTATTCGCTTTCGCCGCTTCTTCCAAAACGAATCGAAGCGTGGAAATATACGTATAAAATCTCGTGCCAATATCTTGAATATCAAAAATGATTGCGTCCAGTTCGGCAAGTTGTTCGGGCTTCGGACGACGAGATTCACCGTAAAGTGAATAGATCGGTAAACCCGTTTTTTCATCTTTTGAATCGGAAATTTTCGATTGATCGAGTTCCCCGCGAATTCCGTGTTCGGGCGAGAAAAGCGAAACCAATTTTACATTTTTTGCTTCATTCAAAATATCAATCGTCGTTTTCCCCACAAGATTTGTGCCCGTGTGATTTGTAACTAAACCGATTTTCAAACCTTCCAGAGATTTAAAATTTTCTTTCTCTAAAACATCAATTCCGTTTAATACGATTGCATTGTTCGGTCTTTGAACTTGATTATTCAGTTTTTGAGTTTCAGAAATTTTCGATTTAAATTCATCTATTTGCGAAGCGACCTGAGAAGCATAGACGCTTTCGGCAAGCCTGATTACTTCAACCGGAACATCTTCAACAGCGGACGCGGCAACGGTTGAAATTTTTGCACGAACGTCTGAAATATCTCCTTTTCCGTCGGGATGAACGCGGTTAGAAAGAAATACCACAAACGTCTGCGAAACGCGGTCAATCCAAACCCCCGTTCCCGTAAAACCCGTATGTCCGAACGATCCCAACGGAAATAGTTCGCCGCGAACTGATGAAAATCCCGTATCAATATCCCAACCCAAACCTCTCGTATCGCCCTTTTCCGAAATAACATAAGGCTTCGTCATTTTTGCAATAGTTGCAGCGGATAAAACCCGTTTGCCGTCCAAAATCCCGCCATTCAAAAGCATCTGACAATATCTAGCCAAATCATCCGCCGTCGAAAAAAGTCCGGCGTGTCCCGCAACTCCACCCATTCTGAAAGCGGTTGGGTCGTGAACTTCTCCACGTAGAACTTTATTACCTGATTTTTCATCACCTTCAAAATTTGAACCGAGATAATTTTGCTGACCTTTTATATTTTCAGTTGGTGTTAATAAATTAAAATTTTCTCTACGCAAATCATTATTTTTATCATTATTCTCTTTTATTCGCAGAAAAAAAGTTTTTTTCAAACCCAATGGTCTAAAAATTAATTCTTTTGAAAACCATTCTGAATCAGTCTCAACTACTTCAGACATTTCGTGTCGGATTATAATTTCACCCAAAACAATAAAACCGATATCCGAATAAACAAACTTTGTTCCCGCCGGATTTCGCAGTTTTTCTTTTTTGAGTGCCGCCAACATTCCATCGCGTCCCGTCCATTTTTCCCGCAGATCAAAATCGGGACGATAACCCGAAGTGTGTGTGAGAAGTTGCTGGATCGTAACTTTCTTGGCGTTTTCATCATCAATATCAGGAATAAAATCGCCAATCGTATCGCTCAAACGAAGTTTTCCCTGTTCGACCAAAATCATTATTGAAGTCGCTGTCGCAATTGGTTTGGTTAAAGACGCAACATCAAAAATCGTGTCAACCGTCATATTTTCAACCGTCGGCACAAGTGAGCGTTTGCCGTAAGCCTTGCGGAAAACGATCTTCCCTTTTCGCCCGACAAGCACGACCGCACCGGGCATTTTTTTGTCCGCAATCGCTTGATTTACCAAACCGTCTATCTGATTTAGTTTTTCAGAAGACATCTGCACAGTTTCAGGTTGTGCCAACGGCAATGCTTGTCCGAATGTGTATGAGAACAGGCATAAGATGATTGAAGTAAAAGAAATCGTTTTAGCAATTGTATTTGTCATAATTTTTACTTATCTTGGAATTTCGTGCTATTATAACAATATTTTTCAAACGATTTAAATAAATTTCTAACTTGTAGCAAAAATAAATGCAAACTTTAGACTTGATTATTATTTTCGGCTACCTGATCGGCGTAACACTTTTCGGAGTTTATTTTTCCGGTCAACAGGAAACGACCGATGATTATTTTGTCGGCGACCGAAACGTACCTTGGTGGGCGATTGCGGCTTCAATCGTGGCGACGGAAACTTCGACGATCACATTTATTTCCGTGCCCGGAATTGCGTTTGCGAAGGGCGGAAATTTTCAATTTCTGCAACTCGTTTTTGGCTATATGATCGGGCGTGTTGTCATCTCGATCATTTTTATTCCGCTTTATTTTAAAGGCGAATTGCAGACCGTCTATCAGTTATTGGGCGAAAGGTTTGGCAATAAAGTAAAAATGCTGGCATCGGCAATTTTTGTCGTGATGCGGAATATTGCAGACGGCGTGCGTCTGCTTTTAACGGCGATTGTTCTGGCGGCGGTTTATGTTGCTTTTCAACCGACGGCAGATGTGACGACGGTGATTATCGGTTCGATAATTTTGCTGGGCGTGGTGATGATAATTTTCACATACTTCGGCGGAATGGAGGCGATAATCTGGGTAGAGGTCGTCCAACTCGCAATTTATATCGGCGGAGCAATTGCGGCGGGATTCGTGATTTTGAATCAGATCGAAGGTGGATTTTCGCAGGTTATCGTCATCGGTCAGCAATTTGATAAATTTGACGTTTTTGATTTTACACTCGATTTTACAAAGACTTTTACATTTTGGTCGGGAATTATCGGCGGATGTTTTCTGACAATGTCCACTCACGGCACGGATCAGTTTCTTGTTCAACGCTATCTCTGCACGAACAAACCTGCAAGTGCTTCAGTAGCTTTACTTTCAAGCGGTGCGGTAGTTCTCGGACAATTTATCGGATTCTTATTTATCGGCGTTCTTCTTTTTGCCTTTTATGCTCCGTATGAATCGGCAGAATACGCAAAAGCAGGCGTGCAAGGTTCGGGAATTACGGGAACATTTCCTTTTACGGGCGGCGATCAGGTTTTCCCCGATTTTATTACAAAACATATGCCGAGCGGCTTGAGCGGCTTAGTTATCGCGGCAATTTTTGCAGCGGCTTTGTCGAGTTCGCTTAATTCGATTGCGGCAACTTTTGTCAACGATTTATACAAACCTTTTAAACAAAAGGCGACCGACAAACATATTTTGAGTGTATCGCATTGGCTGACGCTTCTTTTCGGAATCGTGCAGATCGTCGTCGCATTGGTCTTGATGAATTTTAATCGTTCTGCTTTAAGCGTTGCATTATCAGTTGCATCCTTGATGAACGGTCCTGTTTTGGGCGTATTCCTTGTCGGCTCTTTTCTGCCGAAAGTCAAACAAAAAGCCGCACTTTCTGCGATGATCTTCAGCTGTTTGGTAATGGCTTATGTTACTTTCCAAACTTCGATTGCGTGGACTTGGTATGTTTTGATCGGAAGTATGCTGACGTTTTTGGCGGCGTGGGTTTTGAGTTTTATTTTGAAAGACTAATTAATTCTGTTTTTTATTATTATGAGTAAGTTATATTCCATCATATTTATTTCAATTTTATTGCTTTCACTCTTTCCTTTGGCTATTGTTTCAAAGGCTCAAACGCAATTCCGCCCGGATGATAAAGCATACAAATCCGCCGATAAACTTTTAAAAAAAATGACGCTTGACGAGAAGATAGGTCAACTCATACACATCGGCATCAATGCCGAATATTTAAATCAGGACAGTGCCGAATTTCAGCGTTTGAAACGGCAGGTTACGGAAAATAAAATCGGCGGAATTATTGTTTTTGTCGGTGATGTTTATGAAACCGTACATTTGGTCAACCGTATGCAGGAATCGTCGAAAATTCCTCTGCTGATTTCGGCTGATTTTGAAACGGGCGTTGGAATGAGATTTAAGGAAACAATAAATCTGCCGTGGAATATGGCGATTGCGGCGACGGGAAATCCCGAATTTGCCAGACGCTTGGGTAAAATTACCGCCAAAGAATCAAGAGCTTTAGGCGTTCAGCAAGTTTTTGCTCCGGTTGTTGATGTCAATAATAATGCGGAAAATCCCGTTATAAATGTTCGCAGTTTTGGCGAAAACCCGGTTGATGTTGCAAAATTCGGCATTGCATTTGCGAATGGCTTGCAAAGCGAAAATGTTCTCGCCACGGCAAAACATTTTCCCGGTCACGGAGATACGGCGGTTGATTCGCATCGCGGTTTACCCGTCATAGATTTTTCGCGTGAGCGTTTGGAAAAGACGGAATTTTTGCCGTTTAGCGAACTTGTAAAAAACGGTGTCGGATCGGTTATGATCTCGCATATCTCAATGCCGCAGTTAGATAATGAAAAAGTTAAACCGTTAAAAAAATCTATCAAGGCTGAATATACAGAAGACGAAGTTGTAACCGATGGAACGACGATTCCGGCAACGCTTTCAAAAAATATCGTAACGGGAATTTTAAAAAACGATATGAATTTTAACGGTCTGATCGTTACCGATGCGTTGGATATGAGCGGTTTAACACTTTATTTTAACCAAAAAGAAGCCGCAGTCCGGGCGGTTTTGGCGGGAAATGATGTCTTGCTCAAACCCGCAAATGCCGCCGATGCAATTCAGGGAATAAAAGAAGCCGTAAGTTCAGGCAGAATAACGGAACAGCGGATCAATGAATCGGTTCGGCAAATTCTTGCGTGGAAATATAAACTCGGACTTTCCAAACAAAAAATCACTCCTTTGAACGAAATTGACAAAATTGTTTCAAGCCGTGAAACTCAAGATTTATCGGATGAGATTTCCCGAAATGCAATCACTTTAGTCAAAAATGATGACCAAATTTTGCCTTTGAAACGAGATCAAAAGATTTTAGTTTTAGCAGTAACAAATGGAAAAGATATAGATTTTGTCGGTGGAACATTTGTAAACACGCTTCGGGCAAATGGATTGAAGGTCGAGAGAATTGCTCTGGACGAACGCTCGAACGAAAAAGAAATTGCAGAGGCAATCGAAAAAGCAAAAAAATCGGATTTAGTGATTGCCGGACTTTTCGGGCGTGTGCGAAGCGGTGCTAAAAACAGCGTTGGACTTCCCGAAGCGGGTGAAAATGCTTTGCGGGAAATTTTGAAAAGCGAT